>NZ_JASBQZ010000013.1:0-131531 GCF_029960685.1 Pseudomonas sp. AL10 | reverse complement strand
GCCCTTTGGTTACTTTGGGCTGGGCCGGCATTCCGGCTTTTCCAAAGTGACCCGCCGTCAGGGCGGAACCCTAAGTGGCCGTTACCGCAGCAATGGATATATACACAATCGAACTGCGTTGACTGTCAGGCCGCCTTCGCGAGCAAGCCCGCTCCCACAGTTTGATCGCGGGGCGTCAGATAGATAGGGGCCGGCTGTGAGGCCGTCATCGCAGGCAAGCCAGCTCCCACAGTTGATCGCATTTCAATGTGGGAGCGGGCTTGCCCGCGATGGCGTCAGCCCAGGCGACACAAGGTTTAAACCATCCCACCCAGCTTCAGCTCGCTCTTCAGATAGGCATAGTAAATCGGCCCCGCCACCACCCCCGGCAAGCCGAACGCCGCCTCAAACACCAGCATCGCCAACAGCAACTCCCACGACTTGGCACTGATCTGCCCGCCAACGATACGCGCGTTGAGGAAGTACTCGACCTTGTGGATCACGATCAAATACCCCAGCGCCGCCACCGCCACCCAGATCGACAGCGACAGCGCCACGATGGTGATCAACGTGTTGGAGATCAGGTTGCCGATCACCGGCAGCAGGCCAAGCAGGAAGGTCAGCACGATCAGAGTCTTGGTCAACGGCAGGTGGATGCCACACAGCGGAAGCACCACCGCCAGGAACACCGCGGTGAAGGCCGTGTTCAGCGCGGCGATCTTGATCTGGGCAAAGACGATATTGCGAAACGCCTGGACCAGCAGGTGCAGGCGGTCGAACAGCGCGGCGGCCAGGGGCTTGCGCTTCGTCAGGTCGGGCACGCGCTGCAGGGCGATGATCGCGCCCAGCACCATGCCGATCAGCAAGGTGACGAACATGTGGGCGGCGTCTTTGCCGACCAGTTGCAGCTCGCTCAGGTGTTTGCTTAGCCAATCGCCAATAGCCACGCGAAACTCCGCGGCGCTGGCGGGCAGGTAAGCGTCGATGGACGGCGGCAATTGCCCGCGCGCGCGGTCGACCACCCCCATGAATTTATCCAGGGACGCCCCGGGGTTTTCCGCTTCGTGGAGCAGGAAGCTGATGGCGCCGGCGAAAATCAAGGCCAGCACGCTGACGATCAGGGTGCCCAGCAAGGCCACCGCCAGCCAGCGCGCGCGCCGGCCTTCGATCAGGCGTTGCAGTTGAGGGGTGAGCATGTTGACCAGCTCATAGACCAACAGGCCGGCCAGCAGGCTGGGCAGCAATTTCAGCGGCAGTACCAGCAGCAACCCGCCGAAAATGATGATGTAGCTGGACAGCAACAACACATGACGCTGAGAAAACGTTGGCATACAGCCTCAAAACAAACGGCGTTGAAGGATGTTGTAGGAGCGAGCTTGCTCGCTCCTACAAAGGGGCTGTGTGCGAGTGTCGCAGCCCTCTATGGCCCGGGGCTATTATTTCTTCAGGCAAGTGCTCATGAAGGTTTTGCGCGCATCACCGGCCAAGGCTTGGGTTTTCGCCGACGCATTGCAGTCTTTCATCTTCTGCTGCTGCGGGGTCAGGGTCTTGGCGTCGTTGGCGGCAGGTGCCGACAGGCAGGTCTTCATGAAGGCCTTACGGTCATCGCCCTTGAGCGTCTTGGTGGTGGCCTCGGCATTGCAGGTGGTCATTTTGTTTTGCTGGGCAGTGGCGGCAAAACCCTGGGCACACATCAGCAGGCCCATCATCAACAACGGAATACGCAGCATCTTCATGGAGTTTTCTCCCTGTTACCGTGCCGACGGGCACGGCCTACAGCGCAGTGTAGTCAAAACCTGTTACAACTTCACCGGCCACGAATATTCGCCCGCCGGTATTGCTCCGGCGTGCAGCCGGCGTGGCGTTGGAACATGGCGATAAACGCTGAGGCGGTGCTGTAGCCCAGATCAAACGCCACGTGTTGCACGCTGCGGTCGCTGTCCAGCGCTTCGATGGCCGCCAGGTAGCGCAAGCGCTGGCGCCATTCGCCGAAGCTCATGCCCAGCTCGCGCACAAACTGGCGCGCCAGGGTGCGCTCGCTCACATGCACCTGCTCGGCCCATTGCGCCAGCGGGCGGTTGTCTCCCGGCTCGGCCTGCATGCCCTCCAAGACCCCAAGCAACCCAGGGTGGCGGGCGTAGGGCAGGAAGCAGTCGTGGACCGGCGCCTGCCGGAGCTGGTCCACCAGCACTTGGGCCAGGCGGATGTCAGCATCGGTGCGCGGCGCATTGACGTCGCGCAGAGCGAAATCCTTGAGGATGGCCTTGAGAATATCGCTGATCGCCAACGTGCAAGGCTGCTGCGGCAACTGCTCGCACAGCTGCGGCGCCAGGCCCACAGAGTGGTAGACAATCGCCTCGGCATTGTAGGAGCTGTGCTCGGTAAGCGGCGGCACCCACACGGCGTATTGCGGTGGCGACATGAAGCGATTGCCCGCCACTTCCATGCGCATCACACCGCTGGCCGAGTAATCCAGCGAGCCCCAGGTGTGCTGGTGCGGGGTGCATTCGGTGTCCGGGGCAAAATCGGAATACCGAAAGTACACAGGGCTTGGCAGGCGGGCGAAATCGGGCAGGCGTACGGTGTGTCGGGACATGTTGTCTGGATTCAACGCTCAGTTGTCTGGATCGCAGTATAGGCTTCGATCCAGACAGAGGATAATCCTGCCTCGTCAACACACTGGGTTTCTTTTCAATGCACTACGCTTATCCGCTGCTGGCTATCTTTATCTGGGCCGGCAACACCGTGGTCAACAAATTGGCCGTGGGCTCGATCTTCCCGGCTGAAATCGGCTTTTACCGCTGGTTGTTCGCTGCGTTGCTGTTCACGCCGTTCATGCTCAAACCGGTGGTCGCCCACTGGCCGCAGATCCGTCCCAACCTGGGCAAGATCTTTATCCTCGGCGTGCTGGGCATGGCGGTGTATCAAAGCCTGGCCTATTACGCCGCGACGCTGACCAGCGCCACCAATATGGGCATCATCCTATCGCTGATGCCGTTGATGGCGCTGACCGCTGCGATCATCAGCCTTGGCCAACGCCTGACCTTCGGTGCGTTGACCGGCGCGATGTTGTCGTTCGCAGGCGTGGTCGTGGTGGTGTCGGCCGGCAGCCTGGGCGCGTTGCTGCAACATGGGGTCAACCTGGGCGACGGCATGATGCTGGTGGCAACATTGGCTTATGCGGTCTACAGCACCCTGCTGAAAAAAT
Organism: Pseudomonas sp. AL10; assembly: GCF_029960685.1. Lineage (NCBI taxonomy): Bacteria > Pseudomonadati > Pseudomonadota > Gammaproteobacteria > Pseudomonadales > Pseudomonadaceae > Pseudomonas > Pseudomonas sp. AL10. Next base: position 128,344 of record NZ_JASBQZ010000013.1, on the reverse strand, counting down.
GGCAGCTGCGCCTGCCGCCGTTGGTGCTGCTGTATTTGCAGGTGCTGGTCGCGGTGGTGGTGCTGCTGCCGCTGTATCTGTTCTCGGCCAAGGCCGGTTTGGGCTGGGCGAATATTCCGCTGGTGCTGTACGCCTGCCTGCTGGCGTCGATGTTGGCGCCGTTGGCGTGGATGCACTCGGTCAAGACCCTGGGGCCAAGCCGTACCACGCTGTTTTTCAACCTGCTGCCCTTGATTACCGCGCTGATTGCCGCGCTGGTGCTCAAGGAAGAGCTGGCGCTGTATCACCTGGTGGGTGGCTTGCTGACCCTGGGTGGCGTAATTCTGTCGGAGCGCTGGACCACACCGGTCAGACGCCCTCAGGACACATCCTGTTAAATCCGATAAAACTTTTCGCCTGGCCCGGGACTCAGAACCAATAGCGATCACGCCGGCAGAGCGTGGCGTACAACCGGATTAGCCCCAGGAGATTGAAATGACTGAAGCACGATTGACTGACGTTGCAACCCTGCGCAGCCGCGCCCGCCAGAACGTCGAAAACGGCGCCGTGACCGAAGGCTACGACGCCGACCGGGAAGAAATCATCCGCCTGCTCAACGAGTCGCTGGCCACCGAACTGGTCTGCGTGCTGCGCTACAAGCGTCACTACTTCATGGCCAACGGCCTCAAGGCCAGCGTGGCTGCCGATGAGTTCCTGGAACATGCGACCCAGGAAGCCGAGCACGCCGACAAACTGGCCGAGCGCATCGTGCAGCTGGGCGGCGAGCCGGAATTCAACCCCGACCTGCTGTCGAAGAACTCCCATGCGCAATACGTGGCGGGCAACACCTTGAAGGAAATGGTCTACGAAGACCTGGTGGCCGAGCGGATCGCGGTAGACAGCTACCGCGAGATCATCCAGTACATCGGTGACAAAGACCCGACTACCCGTCGCATCTTCGAAGACATCCTGGCCCAGGAAGAAGAACACGCCGACGATATGGCGGATATTCTGCAGGATCTGTAATAACTAACACCGCAACATACCCCTGTGGGAGCGGGCTTGCCCGCGATAGCGTGGGATCAGTTGATAAATCATTGACTGATACTCCGCTATCGCGGGCAAGCCCGCTCCCACAGTTACTTCACGGTCTTGGGCGCCTTGCCTTCCTTCATCTGTTGCAGCAACGGTGCGCACTCATTGGGCTCGCCACCGCTTGGGGCCACCAAGGCGAGCAAGCCCGCGGCCGGCCCGGCAATCACACCCAAAGCGACCATACCGGCACCGCGCAGGGCTAGCGGGATGGCCTTCACGCCGGCATTGGGCTTGATAAACGGCCCGTTGACATACAGCGGTGAACGCAGGGAGAACAGGCGAAACCCCTTGGATTCCGGCGTAATGGTCAGGTCCAACTGCTCAGTGGCCATATTCGCGGTGCCATCGATGTAGATGATCGCGTTCTCGGTATCGAACACAAACAACCGCGTGGTCGCCAGGCCCGTCTTGATGCCGAAGTCCGCCGCCGCGCAGTTGATCTTCACTTCCTCGTCGCCGAACAGACGGCCCACCACGTAGTTGCCCACGTTGAGCCCGGCGATTTCCATCAGGCTTCGGCTGATGGCGCCATCGTTGATGAGCATCTTCAGGTCACCGTTGGACGTGCCCAACAGTGCCGCCACCGAGTTACCGCGCCCGGCAATATCGGCATCGCCGTTGAGTTCACCAAAGCTGGTTTTCATCGGCTCGAAGGTGGGGAACAACTGCTTGAGCTTGAAGTTACGCGCCGTGAGTTTGGCGCGGCCTTCCATCGGGGTGGTGCGGCCGTTCAAGCGAATCTGCGCATCGAGCTTGCCACCGGCCACGCCGAAACGCAGGGGTTCGAGGCTCAGTTGGCCGTCGTTGAGCACCAAGTGCGTGTAGAGGTCGGTGAAAGGCAAGTCGGCACTGTGGACGATGCGTTTGCCAGTGAACTCGACGTCAGCATCCATATCGTGCCAACGCTCGGTGCGGAACTCTTCAACCGGCAGCACTTTGGTCGCCGGCTGTTTGCTTTCACCGCCACGGGCTTTTTGCTTGGCGTTGGAGTCCGCGCCGATCAAAGGCGCCAAGTCATCCATCAGCAACTGGTTGGACACCAGCGCGCCGCTGAGCTTGGGCCGTGGCTGGCTGGCGACATAGGCCAGGTCGCCGTGGATGTCGCTGTTGCCGATCTTGCCGTTGAAGTTCTCGTAGCGGAAGGAGGCGCCGCTGGCTTCATGCAGTTTGGCGATCAGATGACCGTCGGTGGAATAGGCCGGCGAGTCCGGCAGGGTCACGCCGGTCAGCGGGTACAGGTTACCCAGGCTGCTGCCCGACAGTTTCAGACGCAGGTCCAGGGCGCCGAGGTTCAGCGGGTCGGTCAGGGTGCCGGCCAGAGCGATGCTGGTGTCCGCGATCTTGACCTGGGCTTGCAGCGGGAACGGCTTGGCCGCGTCCTGCAAGGCCAGCAAGCCACCGATCTTGCCTGTACCCGCCAGCTTCTGCCCGTGGTACTGGCCTTTGACCTTGAGGCCGAACGCATAGTCCTGAGGCGCCGAGCCTTTTTCCAGGGCCTTCTTGGCATCGGCGTCGCCGACGATTTCGCCAAAGGGGATCGGCTTGCCCAGTGGGTCGATGATCACATCCAGCTGGGTCTTGAGGCTTTGATCGTCGAGGGTCACATGGCCTTTGTCGAAGCCGATGGCGCCAATGTCCACCACCCAGTTGGACGGTTCGGCGTCGGGGTCCTTGGGGTCGAACTTGAAGGTCCAGTTAGCACGGCCATCCGCCAGGCGCTGCAACTGGGCACTCGGCTCGGTGAGGTCGATGCGCGGGATCACCACACGCTGCACCAGCAAGGCCAGGGGCGAAATGCGCAGCTCAACCTTCTTGAGCGTGACCATCTGCGGTTGTTTCGACCAATCAGGGTTACCCAGGGTCAGGTCTTCGGCAATCACATGGGGCCACGGCACCCAGGCGCGCCAGCCACCTTCATCGGGCTCACGCTGCCACACCACCGCGAGGTTGCCGTTAATGGCGAACGGACGATGCAGTTCTTCGGAAACCTTGGCATTGAGGGGCGGCTTGATGCGGTTCCAGTCGAAGAACACCAACACCAGTACCACGATGGCCATTAACAGAACGAAGCTGGCGCAGCTCCAAGCGACGATTTTACGAGTGCGCGTCATTGCACAGGACTCCTGAATACGACTGGCTGGGCAACAGCCTTTTAAACAGCTTATAGGACTACGACTGGCAAAGTGCCGGGGGGTTTAACGCAACGGCGGATTTAGCCGAAAAAAGCGATTTTCCTGATCAACCAGACCATTTTCCCCATCGGCGACGCACCATTGTTACCCAGGTTCGTGTCGAAAATACCCACATCGGTGCAAACCCGCGGGCTTGAGAGGCTCGATCTAGAGCCTCCGGCGAGAACAATCAATTCTGTTGATTATTACCATTGTGTTTATGAACTTTTATATCGACTTATCAAGGGTAACATTAGCCCTGTACCCACTTTATCGCCCTCCCTAGGAGCAACCATCATGAAACGCCAATTACTCGCTACCGTTCTGTTATCTGTCCTGGCTTCCAGCGCTTTTGCCCTGCCAGCCGCCGAACAGGCCACCCCACAGAACAAAGCTCAAGCCGTGCAAACCAGCCAAACCGTGGCTCGCAGCGGTTCGCAAGAAGACGAAAACCGTGACTACGCCAAAGGCGCCGTAGCTGAAAATGGCTACAACCGTCTGCAAGAGAAAGGTTTGGTCGAAGGCGGTGCCGAACAAGCCAACAAACGCGCCTACACCGAAGGCGTTGCTGAAGGCGGTGCCGACCGTCTGCAAGAACTGCATCAAGCACAGAGCTAAGCCTGTGGTGGCCCAGAAAAAAGCCCGATCTGCCGATCGGGCTTTTGCTTTTATATAGACCGCGTCACGCCCCGCCCCTGCCAAGTTCGACGCCGGCAAAGCGCTTTTGCTAGAGTGCGTCGCTGTACTTGCCGACAAAGCTCATCCGCTCATGCTGCCCCGCGCCGAACAAAAGCAACAGACCCGCCTCGCCCTGATGGACGCAGCCCGCCATCTGATGGAGTGTGGCCGTGGGTTTGGCAGCCTGAGCCTGCGCGAAGTGGCCAAGACCGCGGGTATCGTACCCACCGGTTTCTATCGCCATTTCGCCGACATGGACCAACTTGGGCTGGTATTGGTCAGCGAGGTCGGCCAGACCTTTCGCGCCACGATCCGCCTGGTGCGCCACAACGAATTCGTGATGGGCGGCATCATCGATGCCTCGGTGCGCATCTTTCTCGATGTGGTCTCGGCCAACCGTTCGCAATTTTTGTTTCTGGCCCGCGAACAGTACGGCGGCTGTCTGGCCGTGCGCCAAGCCATTGCCGCCCTGCGCGAAGACATCACCCGCGATTTGGCCGCCGACCTGACGTTGATGCCCAAGTTGCAGCACCTGGATGCGGAAGGTTTGCATGTGATGGCCGACCTGATCGTCAAGAGCGTGTTCGCCACCCTGCCCGATATCATCGATCCACCGGCCCACGCCTTGCCGGCCCACCTCACGCCCCAGGCGAAGATCACCCAACAACTGCGCTTTATCTTTATCGGCCTCAAGCATTGGCAAGGGCTGGGCAGCACCGAATAAAGCAATCAACCCGCCGTGTGGAATCGTTTGGCAGTGGTGTAGTGCTTGTTCCAGTAGCTATTGCTCAATGAATCGATACGAATGGTTTTGCCGGTGCGCGGCGAATGGATGAATTTGCCTTGGCCGATATAAAGGCCGACATGGCTGACCTGGCCGCGCCCGTTGCCTTTGAAAAACACCGCATCCCCAGGCTTCAACGCATTGCGCTTGATGGTCGCCGCCGATGAGCGGTGCATGGCCGTGGTGGTGCGCGGTATCTGGATATTGGCCTGGGTCTTGAACAGGTACACCAGGAAGCTGCTGCAATCAAAGCCCTGCTCTGCAGAAGTGCCGCCCCACTTGTAGGGCGTGCCCAGCAACTCATGGGCGCGGTCGATCACGTCGTCGATGGAGGCCGGCTTGAGGCTTTGCAGCGACGAACCGAAGGTGGCGCGGGGCTGAAAGTTGGCCGATGCCGATGAAATAAAGAAGGTCAGGCTGACCAGGCATATACAGAAAATTGATCGAAGCATGATAAACGTCGCGGTGGCATTAAACAGGGCGCATAGCCTAAAGAACCCTCAAGTAATCTCATGAACTCCAAATCCTCATGATTCGTAGGACAAATCCTAAAAACCGCCTACTGAGAAAAAGATGAAAGAAATTTCATCAAGCTGAGCGCCACCATCAACGCAAAACGCCCTTCGCCGGTGCTATAAACATCGACACGCACCAAATTGATACACGCACCGAATTATCCGACGCCCTATTGAGCAGCATGCCTGCCTGACTACAGGGAATTCCTACTCAATTCCATGATTGGCAAGCCCCTTGCTCTAGGTCTTTCATCGCTCACAGCTGGAAGCTCTCTGATGCTGGTGATACACCGCCGAATCGCCCCCCAAGCCCTCTGGGCCGCCGAGTTGCTGCTCAACTTCGAAGCCCGCAGCAAAAGCCGTCTGCGCTGTTTCAGTGCCGACGGTGAAGACGTCGGCCTGTTTTTGGAGCGGGGCCAGCCGCCCTTGCACGATGGCGAATTCCTACAGGCAGAAGACGGACGCGTCGTACGGGTGTGTGCCCGACCTGAACAACTGCTGCACGTCACCTGCCGCAATGCCTTTGAGCTGACCCGCGCCGCTTATCACCTGGGCAACCGCCATGTGGCCCTGCAAGTCGGTGACGGCTGGCTGCGCCTGCTCGATGACTACGTGCTCAAGGCCATGCTTGAACAGCTAGGCGCCGATGCGCAGACCATAGAAGCGCCGTTTCAACCCGAGCACGGCGCCTATGGCGGTGGCCATCATCACTCACGCCATGGCGATGAAGACTTCAACTACGCGCCCAAGCTGCATCAGTTCGGCGTGCGTCTATGAACCCAGCCTGGGCGCTGCTACGCCTGGCCAGTCCGCAATTGCCGATTGGCGGCTACAGCTATTCCCAGGGCCTGGAAATGGCGGTGGACAACGGCCGCGTACAGGATGCCGCGAGCGCCCGACGCTGGATCAGTGACCAGTTGCTGCTCAACCTGGCGCGTTTCGAAGCGCCGCTGTTGCTCGCCCATTGCCGCGCCGCCGCTGAGCAGGACTGGGCCCAACTGGCGCAGTTGTGCGACGAGCACCGCGCCAGCCGTGAGACCCGCGAGCTGTATCAGGAGAGCCGCCAGATGGGCTACTCCTTGCAACAACTGCTCAACGGCTTGCCGGAACTGGACGACAGCGCCCGTGACTTTCTCGCTCAACGCGACGAACCGCACCTGGCCCTTGGCTGGGCCTTGGCCGCGCGCGCCTGGCACATCAGCCCTGGCGATGCCCTTGCCGCCTGGCTATGGAGCTGGCTGGAAAACCAATTGGCGGTGCTGATGAAAACCCTGCCACTGGGCCAGCAAGCCGCCCAGCGCCTGACCAGCGAACTGCTGCCGCTGCTGCAACAAGCCCAGCAGGATGCCGAACGCATTAACCCTAACCATTTGGGCAGCGCCGCTTTTGGCCTGTCCCTGGCGTGCATGGCCCATGAGCGCCAGTACAGCCGCCTGTTCCGTTCCTGATTGTGGAGAAGCCCATGAACACACAACCCCTGCGCGTCGGTATCGGCGGCCCGGTAGGCTCGGGCAAGACCGCCCTGACCCTGGCCCTGTGCCTGGCGCTGCGCGATCGCTATAACCTGGCGGTGGTCACCAACGACATCTACACCCGCGAAGACGCCGACTTCCTGGTGCGCAACCAGGCCCTGGCGCCGGAGCGCATCATCGGCGTGGAAACCGGTGGCTGCCCGCACACGGCGATTCGCGAAGATGCCTCGATCAACTTGGAAGCCGTGGACCAACTCAACCGCCGTTTTCCCGGCCTGGACCTGATTCTGGTGGAGTCCGGCGGCGACAACCTGTCCGCCACCTTCAGCCCGGAACTGTCGGACCTGACCATCTATGTGATCGATGTGTCTGCGGGCGACAAGCTGCCGCGCAAAGGCGGGCCCGGTATTTGCAAATCCGACCTGCTGGTGATCAACAAGATCGACCTGGCCCCGCTGGTGGGTGCCTCGCTGGAGCTAATGAACAGCGACACCCAGCGCATGCGCAACGGCAAACCCTTTGTGTTCAGCAACCAGAAAACCGGGGTCGGCCTGGACGACATCGTCGCCTTCATCGAACGCCAGGGCCTGCTGACCGCCGCCTGATCAACCCATAAGGAACCTGTCCATGAGACTCAACAGACTTTTCGCCGCCGCAGCGCTGCTGCTCGCCCCGGCCCTGGCCTTCGCCCATCCAGGCCATGGCGACAATGGCCTGGTAGCCGGTATCAGCCACCCCCTGGGCGGCCTCGATCACTTACTGGCCATGGTTGCAGTGGGCCTCTGGGCGGCCCAGCAAAAAGGCGCCGCGCGCTGGGCGCTGCCGTGCACCTTTGTCGGCACCATGCTGATCGGCGGCGTGCTGGGTTTTGAAGGGCTGCAACTGCCCGCGCTGGAAAGCGGGATTGCTGCATCGGTGCTGGCTTTGGGCCTGGCGGTAGCATTGGCGGTGCGGCCACCGCTGTTCGTGGCGGTAGGCGCCACGGCCTTGTTTGCACTGTTTCACGGCGTGGCCCATGGCCTGGAACTGCCGGATATGACCAGCCCTTGGGCGTATGCGGCTGGGTTTGTAGGGGCGACCGCCGTGTTGCACGCTGCGGGTTATGCGGTGGTGCGCTTTTTGCCGGCGGCTGCAGCGCCACTGGTGCGAGTGGCCGGGGCGGCTTCGGCGGCGACTGGGGTTTGGTTGCTGGCGGGCTGAGGAAAAGATCGTTCCCACGCTCCGCGTGGGAATGCAGCCTAGGACGCTCTGCGTCCCCAAAGCATGACGCAGAGCGTCATAAAATGCATTCCCACGCAGAGCGTGGGAACGATCAGCCTGCTACCATGCGCGCCTACACCCCTGCCGTGACGACGCCAGCCAATGCCCATCGCTTCCCCCTCTTCCCTGACGCCTGTGCTCACGCACTTCCATGACCTGATCGTGCCCCTCTGGCAAGGCCCGGGCTGGAATGCCGACCTGGCACTGCCCTTTGAGGCTCTGGACGCCGACCACCAGCCTCTGCCCCCACAGCGCTATCGCGCCATGGCCTGCGCCCGGCAGTTGTACCTGTTCGCCAGCCTGATCGGCGAGCCCGGCGCGGCGTTCGCCGAAGAACGTGCGGCGGCGCTGTTTCGCTCCCTGCAACGGCACTTTCATGATGCCGAACACGGTGGCTGGTTCTACAGCATCGACCCCGCCGGCCAGCCGCTGGACAAGCGCAAAGACCTCTACACCCACGCCTTCATTATTTTTGCCTGCGCCCATTACTGGGCCAAGGTGCGTGAACCGCTGGTAGAGTCGGTGCTCAACGCCGCCCTGGAAGTCGTCGCTCAACGCTTTGCCACCGGCGACGGGTTGTACGAGGCAGTACTGGAGCGCAACTGGGCCTCACTCAACGCAGGCCCCTTGCAAAACCCGTTGATGCACCTGGCCGAAGGTTTCCTGGCCACCCTCGCGGTACGTGAGGACGCCCAGGTACAAGCGGCCCTGCTGGCACTGGCGACGGCCATGCAGCAACGCTTCATCGACCGCGAGCACGGCGTGATGATGGAAAAACCTTTGGGCGCTGTGGATAACTGGTTTGAGCCGGGGCACCAGTTCGAATGGTTCTTTTTGCTCGAATCTTCAGCTGTGCTGCGCGGCACCGCGCTGCATGGCTCGCTGACACGGGCATTTGCCTATGCCGAGCACAAGGGTGTGGATAAGTTAAGCGGCGCGGTCAGCGGCATGCTCGCGCTGGATGGCACGGTGCGCGACGGTACCCAACGGATCTGGGCGCAGGCCGAGTACCTGCGGGCACTGACCTTGCGGCCAGGCAGCGAAGCGGTGCTGTTGCGTCAGTTGCAGGCGTTGCAACAGCGCTTTTTGCATGCAAAGGGTTGGCATGAATGCCTGGATGCCGAGGGTAAGGTGAGCCGGCGGGATATGCCTTCGACTACGCCTTATCATTTGGCGACTTGCTATCAGGGCTTGGTCCAGCATCTGGGCTGACCTGCAAGGCCCCATCGCAGGCAAGCCAGCTCCCACATTTTAATGTGCGAACACTATCAACTGTGGGAGCTGGCTTGCCTGCGATAGCCTCACCTCGGTCTAACAGACTTTAGGCAATCCACTTGCGGTCGCCTGTAAAACTGATCGTCAACCACCGCGCCGCATCCGCCGCCCCCAGCCCTGTGGATATCTCTTCACGCAGCCCATCAAGGGTGGCGACGTTATCCACCGGGTAATCCGCCGGCAGCACCACATGAATCTCGATAAACCGCGCGCGCCCGTGCTTCTGCACATAGGACACGTAGTCGTCGAAACCATGCTTGGCCTGCGCCGCGTCCATCACTTCGCGGACCTTGTCGTCCAAATGATCCGGCGCGATGCCCAATACTTCGCGCAACGCTGGGCGCAAAATCTTGAATGCCGGCGCCAGCATGCTCAGGGCCAGCAGGATCAGGATCAACGGGTCGACGTAGACCGCCCACTCGCCATAGCCCTGGGACTTTAGCAACAGCGCGGCCAGGAAGCTGATCAGCAAACCCACCGACAGCATCGCGTCCACCAGCCAGCTGATGTTGTCGAACTGGATCAATGACGACTTGAGTGTGCGATTGCGGTAGCGCACATAGAAGAAGTACGCGAACTCCACGACGGTAAACACCGCCGCATAAATGATCACCAGCCCCAACTCGATTTCGCGCCCGCCATTGATAATGCCGAACACGCCATTGAGGAACGCGTAGATGGCGATCAACAGCAGGAAACTGCCTTCTATCAACAGCACCATCGGCTCCAGGTGCCAATAGCCGAACTGGAAGCGCTCGTTGCTTTTCTTGGCAATCAGCTTGGCCGTGATCAGCATCAACACCTTGATGGCGGTGGCGATCAGCGAGAAAAAGCCGTCGAACAGAATGGATTGGGCGCCGGATATTACACCCGTGACAATCCCGGCGATCGCGACTGCGAACATCAGGATGGTCGATTGTTTGAGCAGTGCCTGCTCACCTCGGTTACTCACATTGCCTCCTGTCAAAACCTTTAAACCGCTGGGTGCGGTGGGGTTTTCAGGCGGGCAGTGTACCTTATGCCGCATTTTGGCCGATTTGACGCCACTGATCGTTCCCACGCTCCGCGTGGGAATGCATCGCGTGACGCTCTGCGTCACCAGCAGAAAGCGGGGCGCAGAGCGCCCCCAGCGGCATTCCCACGCGGAGCGTGGGAACGATCAAACGATCGGCTTAGCCCTTGGCCCCACGCTCAATCGCAAAACCAGCCCAGGTCTGGCTCACCGGCATCAGCTCCAGGCGGTTGATGTTCACGTGCGCCGGGGTGTTCATCACCCAGAAAATCGTATCGGCAATATCCTGCGGCTGGATCGGCTCGGCCCCGGCATAGGTGGCGTCATAACGCGCCTGGTCACCGCCAAAGCGCACCAGGGAGAACTCGCTCTCACACAGGCCCGGCTCGATGTTGGTCACCCGTACGCCCGTGCCTTGCAGGTCGCAGCGCAGGTTCAGCGAGAACTGCTTCACGAACGCCTTGGAACCGCCATACACATGGCTGCCCGGGTACGGGTAGTTACCAGCGATGGAGCCCAGGTTGATAATCCCGGCGCCTCGGCCATGGGCAATCAGCCGCGGCAACAGCAGGTTGGTGGTGGTCAGCAGGCCCTTGATGTTGGTATCGACCATGGTTTCCCAGTCGTCGAGGTCGCACTTGGGTGCAGGGTCAGTGCCCACGGCGAGACCTGCGTTGTTGATCAGGCCACGCAGCGTGGCGAACGACGGCGGCAAGTTGGCGATGGCCTCCTCCATGCCTTTGCGGTCGCGCACATCCACCACCAGGCCATGCACTTCGGTCTGCTTGGAAAGCTCTTCGACCAAGGCATTCAAGCGCTCGGCACGACGACCGGTGAGCACCAGTTTCCAGCCGGCCTCGGCAAAACGACGGGCACAGGCTTCGCCGAAACCTGAAGTGGCGCCAGTGATAAACAGCGTGTCGGACATGGTGTTCTCCTTACGGGCATCGGGAAAAAAACAGCCAGCAGAATGCCCGTACGCCGCCTTTGCGGCAACCGCTGTGCATACACACGCATGCTTGGCTGATCATTTTTTGATCAATCCGATCAAATCCTTATAAACCGTGGCTTGTAGCCATATGCGCGCAGGTTATCCACAACTGCGCCCACAGTCTTTGGGGGCAAGTGCAAAAGGCTCAAAGCCGCTGTGCACAAGGGTTGCAGGCGGTTTTAGAAAGTTTTTTGCTTGACCTGAGCGAGCACCTATGTAGCCGCCGACAAATGCAGAAAAACACAACGATGGCTCCAGGCCAGTCATTCCGGCCCCTGCGCGCGTCTTTCCAGAGTTTAGTCACAGACTTATCCACAGGCTGCAATGACTTATTTAGTTCATATACCTGTGTCTTTAAACAGGTTGACAAACCCCTGGTGCGCTGGTGAAAAACACGCTGATCAAAAAACAACCAGCACGCTGCAAGCCACGTCGTTAAAGGCTTCCAGCCAGCTACTCCCACGTTACCCACAGCCGGTTCCACAGTGGATGGGGACAAGTCAAAACTGTGACAAAACAGGGATTTGCGGCGGCTATATGTCGCGCTTTTGAGGTCGGCTGGATTTGTTTTCCACAATTTGGTTGAGCGCTTGTGGACATCGCAAAAACAAATGTGGGAACCGGCTTTGGGTGGGAGCTGGCTTGCCTGCGATGCGGCCACCTCGGTATGTCAGCTAAACCTAGGTGATGCTATCGCGGGCAAGCCCGGCTCCCACATAAGGCCCGGTTCCCACAGGGTTGATGCGCCTGGATCTTAGGTTAGTGACCGCCCAGGTAGGCGTTACGCACGTCCTCGTTCACCAGCAACTCCTTGCCTGTGCCGGTCAGGCGAATCTCACCATTGACCATCACATACGCGCGGTCCGACAGGCGCAGCGCATGGTTGGCGTTCTGTTCCACCAGGAAGATGGTCATACCGGTGGACGCCAGCTCGCGCAGGGTGGAGAAGATCTGCTTCACCACAATCGGTGCCAACCCCAGGCTTGGCTCATCGAGCAACAACAGCTTGGGCCGGCTCATCAGCGCACGGGCGATGGCGAGCATTTGCTGCTCACCACCGGACATGGTCATCGCCCGCTGGTTGCGCCGCTCCTTGAGCCTGGGGAACAGCTCGAACATGCGCTGCATGTCTTCACTGGCGAACTTGTCGCCAATAGGGATGGTGCCCATCAGCAGGTTTTCCTCGACGGTCATGTCGGGGAAAACCCGCCGCCCTTCCGGCGACTGCGCAATGCCGTTGGAGGCGATGTAGTGGGACGACTTGTGAGTAATGTCGACGCCGTTGTAGAGGATCTGCCCAGACTCGGCCCGAGGCTGACCGAAGATCGACATCAGCAACGTTGATTTACCCGCGCCATTGGAGCCGATCAGGCTGACGGTTTCGCCTTCGTTGATGTGCAGCGAGACTTTTTTCAGAGCCTGGATCGGGCCGTAGAACACGTCCAGGTCCTTCATTTCGAGGATAGGTGCACTCATACCAGTTCCTCTTCATCCGCGCCCAGGTAGGCGGCGATCACTTTGGGGTCGTTGCGGATCGCATCCGGGCCGCCTTCGGCGATCACGTTGCCGTGGTCCAGCACCACAATGTGGTCGGAAATACTCATCACCATGCCCATGTCGTGTTCGATCAGCACCACCGTCAGGTCGTGTTCGTCGCGCAGCAGGCGAATCATCGCGCTGAGGGCTTCGGTTTCCTGAGGGTTGAGGCCCGCTGCCGGTTCGTCCAGGCAGATGATCTGCGGCCGCGTGCACATGGCGCGGGCGATCTCCAGGCGGCGCTGCTGGCCGTAGGAGAGCTCGCCGGCCAGGCGGTTGGCGCAGTCCACCAGGTCGACCACTTCCAGCCAGTAGAACGCGCAATCCAGCGCATCGCTTTCGGCCTTGCGGTAGCCTTTGGTATTGAGGATGCCGGCAAGCATGTTGCGGTTGACCCACATGTGTTGGGCCACCAGCAGGTTTTCCAGCACCGACATTTCCTTGAACAGGCGAATGTTCTGGAAGGTGCGCGCAAGGCCGGCGCGGTTCACCAGGTGGGTGCCGCCGAACATCTTGTAGTACACGCGACTGAGGAAGCTTTTCGGCGAGACAAAGTCAGTGGCCTCAAAGCGCTCCCCCAGCAACTGTATGACGTTGGTTTGCTTGCCCCGCACGTTGAGCTCGATCTTGCCGCCGCTGGCTTTGTAGAAGCCAGTGAGGCAGTTGAACACCGTGGTCTTGCCGGCGCCGTTGGGGCCGATCAGAGCGAAGATCGAGTTGCGTTTGACCTGCAGGCTCACATCACTGAGGGCCTTGATGCCCCCAAAGTGCATCATCAGGTGCTCCACGGAGAGGACGACTTCTTTGCTCATGGCGCTACCCCCTTGCGTGGCGTCACACCGGTGCGGCTGATGCGAATCAAGCCACGCGGCCTCCAGATCATCATCACCACCATCAACACGCCAAACAGCAGCACACGGTATTCAGAGAAGCTGCGCAGTAATTCAGGCGCCACGGTCAGCACAAACGCGGCGATCACCACGCCGACCGTCGAGCCCATGCCGCCCAACACCACGATGGCGAGGATCAACGCCGACTCGAAGAAGGTAAACGACGACGGGTTGACGAAGCCCTGGTAGCTGGCAAAAAACACCCCGGCCAAACCGGCGGTGGACGCGCCGATGGTGAAGGCTGAGAGTTTGACCAGCACATGGTTCAGGCCCATGGAACGACAGGCGATTTCATCTTCACGCAAGGCTTCCCAAGCGCGACCGACCGGCATACGCGTGAGGCGATGCTTGATGTACAGCACGGCCAGCACCACCAGAAACAGCACGATGTAGATGAACATGAACTTGATGTTGGGGTTGTAATCGATGCCGAAAAACTCGTGAAACGGAATGCCGCCATCCTTCGCACGCTTGCCGAACTCCAGGCCCAGGAAGGTCGGTGACGGCACGGGCATACCGTTCGGGCCACCGGTGAACGACAGCCAGTTGTTGAGCACCAGGCGAATAATTTCACCAAAACCCAGGGTCACGATGGCCAGGTAGTCACCGTGCATTCGCAGCACCGGGAAGCCGAGTATGCACCCCGCCAGCGCCGCCGCGATGGCCGCCAGCGGAAGCACCGTCCAGAAGCCCAGGCCCAGGTATTGATAACCCAGCGCCAGGCCGTAGGCACCGATGGCATAGAACGCCACGTAACCCAGGTCGAGTAGGCCCGCCAGGCCCACCACGATGTTCAGCCCCAGGCCGAGCAACACGTAGATCAGCCCCAGGATTACCACGGTGAGCAGGTACTTGTTGGCAAAGATCGGGAACACGATGGCGATCACGATCAGCGCCGGGATGATCCAGCGCAGCCGCGACTTGTAGTCCGGCGGCAGCACGTGCACGCCGGAGCCACTGCTCTCGAACCCTTGCAGGATCTTCACGCCCTTGGGGGTTTGCAGGAACAGGCTCAAGGCAAAGCGCCCGGCCATGACGATGGCGACCAGCACGGCAACCCGCGCAGGTTCCAGGTTGAAGCTGTAGCCGTCGAGCACCACGCCGACAATCGGGCCGAACACGATCAGCGAAATCAGCCCCGCGAGCACCGTATCGACGACACTTTTCTTGATATCAATGGATTTGGCAGCAGACATGTTTACACCTTCGCCACAAGTGGGCGACCAAGCAGGCCCTGGGGACGGAAAATCAGAATCACCACCAGCAGGGAGAAACTGAACACGTCTTTGTAGTCAGAGTTGATCAACCCCGAGAACAGCGACTCGGAAATACCGAGGATGATCCCACCGAGCATCGCCCCAGGCAGGGAACCGATGCCGCCGAGTACCGCTGCGGTAAACGCCTTGATGCCGATGATGAAGCCGGCATAGAAGTCGAAAGTGCCGTAGTTGAGGGTGATGAGCACGCCGGCCAGGGCGGCCATGGCGGCACCGATGACAAACACGTAGGAGATCACGCGGTCGGTGTTGATGCCCAGGATCGAGGCCATCTTGCGGTCTTGCTGGGTAGCACGGCACATGCGGCCCAGCTTGGTGTATTTGATGATGTAGGTGAGCAAGGCCATGCCGGCAAAAGCGGCGACCAGAATGAACACCTTGGTGTAGGTCAGTTGCACAAACCCGGTGCCGATATCGACACGCCAGGCGCCGGCCAGCAGGGTGGGAATGCCTTGTTGCTTGGCGCCCTGGGCGATCTGCGCGTAGTTCTGCAGGATCAGCGAGATACCGATGGCGCTGATCAGCGGTGCCAGGCGGGTGGAGTTACGCAGGGGTTTGTAGGCGACACGCTCAATCACCCAACCGTACACGCCGGTGACGACTACGGTGAAGATCAAAGTACCGAGAATGAGCAGCGGGAAGGATTCGATGCCGAAGTAAGCCAGCAGTGCCAGACTGATCGCCGCGAGGTAAGCGGAAATCATATAAACCTCGCCGTGGGCGAAGTTGATCATGCCAATGATGCCATAGACCATTGTGTAGCCGATGGCGATCAGGCCATAGACCGACCCGAGGGTCAGGCCGTTGACCAGTTGCTGCAGGAAAATACCATCCATAACGCAATCTCACGCGGTGAGCACCTGCACACCGGTGGGTGTGCGGCGCTTCTGGAGGAAAAGACAGGTTTGTTGCAATAGAGCAGGCAACCAGGCCCTCTGTGGGAGCTGGCTTGCCTGCGATAGCGGTTTCACATTCAACACAGGTGTTGGTATTGAGGCCGTCATCGCGGGCAAGCCCGGCTCCCACAGAGATCGAGGTGTTCAAGCCGTCGCGTTATTACTTCTGCTTTTCCAACTGATGGTATTTGCCGTCTTTGTCCCACTGGTAAACCACGTAGTCAGAGACTTTCAGATCGCCCTTGGCATCCCAGGCTTTTTCGCCCATGACGGTTTTAACCGGGTTAGCCTTCAACCACTTGGCCGCGTCTTCGCCCTTGTTGGACTTGGCACCGTTGAAGCCGGCGGCCAGGGCCTGGATCGAGGCGTAGGCGTAGAGGGTGTAGCCTTCTGGCTCGGTGCCGTTTTTGCGGAACTCTTCCACCACGGTCTTGCTGTCTGGCAGCAGGCGCGGGTCGGCGCCGAAGGTCATGTACACGCCATCGACGTACTGCGCACCACCTGCGGTGGACACCAGCTCGTCGGTGACCACGCCGTCATCGGACATGAACTTGACGTCTTTGAGGCCCGCTTCACGGATCTGGCGTACCAATGGGCCGGCTTCCGGATGCAGGCCGCCGAAGTACACGACGTCGGCGCCTAGGGAACGGATTTTGGTGACCAGGGCGCTGAAGTCTTTCTCGCCACGGGTCAGGCCCTCTTCCAGCACCGGCTTGACGCCGCGCTTGGTCAGTTGGGCTGCGGTGGCGTCGGCCAGGCCTTTGCCGTAGGTGTCCTTGTCGTTGATCACCGCGACTTTCTTGCCCTTGAGCACATCGACGATGTAGTCGCCGGCGACGATGCCTTGCTGGTCGTCACGCCCGCACATGCGGAACATGGCGCCCAGGCCGCGTTCGGTCACTTGTGGGTTGGTGGAGCCTGGGGTGATGGCGATGATGCCTGCTTCGTCGTAAACCTCCGACGCCGGGATGGTGTTGGATGAGCAGAAGTGCCCGACCACACCGATCACTTTGTCCTGGTCGGCCAGGCGGTTGGCCACGGCCACGGCCTGCTTGGGTTCACAGGCGTCATCGCCCGCCACCAGCTTGATCTGCTCGCCGTTGATGCCGCCGGCCTTGTTGATAACGTCGGCTGCCGCCTGGGCACCCTTCATGTACTGCTCACCGAAAGCGGCGTTGGCACCCGTCATCGGGCCCGCCACACCAATTTTCACATCAGCTTGAACAAACGTAGAAACACCCAGCGCCGCAGCAACGGCGAGGGCCAGAAAACCTTTCTTGTAAAACGTCTGGGACATGAGTGGTGCTCCGATATTTTTGATTTTTGGCACGACAACTTGCATTCAAACCTTTCACCGAAAGCTCAGAGCAAGCCGCGTGCCATTACGTTTTTATTCTTCAAAAAGACACGGTGTCATTGTTATTACAGGCGTTTCGACGCCTTTTGCCAGGACGTGCAACCGTCTAGCGTCTACGGGTGCAACCAGCACTGCAAAAAAGTACAACCCTGGTAGGTCGCACCTGCAACCACAGGCATAAACGACAGTTCCTACAGCTGTAACAATGTGCGTAACGGAACTGCACATTTACAGTGCGTGATTGCTACGACTTGCACCAATACAGATGGGTAGCCTGCTAAGAAAACGCAGGCTTCTGAGGAGTATTTCGCTGATCAGATCACGATCCTCAGGCATTGCCCGGCGTGATAGAGCGAGAAGCCGGCTTCATACAGGCAACTGCGCAGGCCCACAGCGGCCAGAGGTTGCATAGGGGCAAAAGGGATCGGTAAGGCTTGGGGGTCCTGGTGACACAGGTAGTCGGCAAACGCCTTGCCCACTACGCTGCCGGTGGTCACCCCGCGCCCGTTATAACCGGTAACCGCCACCAGGCCGGGGGCCGGTTCGAACAGGCGCATCAAGTGGTCGGGGGTGAACGCGATGCAGCCGGTCCAGGTGAATTCCCATTGCACCGGTTTGAGGTACGGGAAGTAGTGTTGCTGCACCCGATCGGCCCACGCTTTGAGAAACCATGCCGGTTTCTGGTTGCCATTGCCCAGGCTGCCGAGCAACAGGCGGCCATCGGCATCGCGGCGAATACTGCTCAGGACCTGGCGGGTGTCCCATGAGCCTTGGCCGCCGGGGAGGATTTGCTTGGCCGCGTCATCGGTCAGCGGCGCCGAGGCCACCTGGTAGTAATAGCCGGGGAAGAAGTTACGCCGCAGCTCGGTCCATTCGCCCTCGGTGTAAGCATTGGAGGCGATCACCACCTGCGCGGCCTGCACCGCGCCCTCGGCAGTCTGTACCGACCAATCGGCGCCTTGGCGCTCAAGCTGGGTGACCGGCGAATGATCGAACAATTGCCCGCCCAGCCCCACGGCGGCATTCGCCAACCCCGTGGTATAGGCCATGGGGTTCAAGGTGCCGGCGCGCCGATCCAGCAATGCGGCGGCGATTTTGCGGGTACCGGTGGCGTGCTCGCAGGCCTGGCCGGTGAGTAACTCAACCGGCGCGCCACGGCGTTTCCACTGCTGCTCACGGCTGCGCAAGTCCGCCTCGCCACGGGCGTTGTGCGCCATGTGCAAGGTGCCTTCACGGCGCAATTGGCAGTCGATGTTGTACTTGTCGATCAGGCTGAACACCAGGGACGGCGCCGCACCCAACATGCGGTTGAGCTGGCTGCCCACCGCCGTACCGAAACCGGCCTCGATCTCGTCCGGTGGAATCCACAGGCCGGCATTGACCAGCCCGACGTTGCGCCCCGAACCGCCGTGGCCGGTGCGATGGGCCTCCAGTACGGCGACGCTTTTACCCTGTTCCAGCAAATGAATGGCCGCCGACAAACCGGTGATGCCGGCGCCGATCACGCACACATCCACCTTGACCGCGCCCTTGAGCGCGGCTCGGTTCGGGCGGCCTGGGGTGAGGTGTTCCCATAAACATGTTTCGCGCAGTGCCATTGCCAGACTCCGGGATGAATTCACCACCGCTCGTTCCCACGCTCTGCGTGGGAATGTAGCCTTGGACGCTCCGCGTCCGCATTGTCGTGACGCGGAGCGTCACAGAATGCGTTCCCACGCAGAGCGTGGGAACGATCAGTCTGGTCAGTCGAACGTGATGCCTTGTGCCAACGGCAGTTCCAGCGAGTAGTTCACAGTATTGGTTTGCCGGCGCATATACCCGCGCCACGCATCCGAGCCCGATTCACGCCCGCCGCCGGTTTCTTTTTCACCCCCGAACGCGCCACCGATCTCCGCGCCGCTCGGGCCGATGTTGACGTTGGCGATGCCACAGTCGCTGCCCACCGCCGACATGAACTGCTCGGCCTCACGCACGTCGGTGGTGAAGATGCAGGACGACAAGCCTTGCGGCACGGCGTTGTTCAGGCGCAGGGCTTCGGCGAAGTCGGTGTAGCCGACCACGTAAAGAATCGGCGCGAAGGTTTCGCTGCACACCACGTCGCTTTGCTCGGGCATTTCCACGATGGCCGGCGATACGTAATAGGCGTTGGGGAATGTGTCTTGCAGTTGGCGCTTGCCGCCGAACACCTTGCCGCCTTCGCTCAAGGCTTGCTCAAGGGCGTCCTGCATGTTGTCGAAGCTGTGCTTGTCGATCAGCGGGCCGATCAGGTTGCCTTCCAGCGGGTGGCCGATGCGCACCTTGGAATAGGCGGCCTTGAGGCGGGTGACGATTTCTTCCTTGACCGACTCATGGGCGATCAGCCGACGCAGGGTGGTGCAGCGTTGGCCGGCGGTGCCCACTGCGCTGAACAGGATGGCGCGTACGGCCATGTCCAGGTCGGCGCTTGGGCCGAGGATCATCGCGTTGTTGCCGCCCAGCTCAAGAATGCTGCGGGCGAAACGCGCGGCGACTTTGGGTGCCACTTCACGGCCCATGCGCGTGCTGCCGGTGGCGCTGATCAGGGCGACGCGCGGGTCATCCACCAGCGCAGCGCCGGCGTCGCGGCCGCCAATGATCACTTGGCTGAGATACTCAGGGGCACCGTCGAATTTTTTCAGTACGCGCTCGAACAAGGCCTGGCAGGCCAGTGCGGTGAGCGGGGTCTTTTCCGACGGTTTCCAGATCACAGCGTTGCCGCACACCAAGGCCAGCGCAGTGTTCCACGCCCACACGGCCACCGGGAAGTTGAAGGCGCTGATCACGCCGACCACGCCCAGCGGGTGCCAGGTTTCGCGCATATGGTGGCCTGGGCGCTCGGAGGCGATGGTCAAGCCGTACAGCTGACGCGACAGGCCCACGGCGAAGTCGCAGATGTCGATCATTTCCTGCACTTCACCCAAGCCTTCCTGGGTGATTTTGCCGGCCTCCCAGGAAACGAGTTCACCCAGGTCGGCCTTGTATTCGCGCAATACGTCGCCGAACTGGCGCACCAGCTCGCCACGTCGCGGTGCCGGCACCTTGCGCCAGGCCTCGAATGCATGCTCGGCGCGACTGACCTGTTGCTCCACCTCGGCGGCGCCTTCCCAATGGACACTGCCGATACGGCTGCCATCAATCGGTGAATGCACGGGTTGTTTCCCGGCCTGGTACAGCGCCGGGTTTACCCCGAGACGATCAAGCAATGCGGCAACCATGGGTCACTCCTTCAAATCTGCATACAAAAATTCGCGCCGCAATACGCACGGCGATCCTGGCCCTATTTGTAGCTGGCCCAAGACTTGCCAACAAACGACGATTAGGCGAGATATCATTCCCTTTATTCATGCAAAGAATAAAAAGAGGCATGCCGTGCTGAACAAAAGACATTTGCCCTCGATCACCGCCCTGCAGTGTTTCGAAGCGGCCACCCGCCACCTGAGCTTCACCCGCGCCGCCGAGGAACTGAACCTCACCCAAAGCGCGGTGAGCAAACAGGTGGCTCAGTTGGAAGAACTGTTGCAACACCTGCTGTTTCGCCGCGTGCGCCGGCGCTTGCAGATGACCCCGGCGGGCGACCTGTACCTGGTGGAAGTGCGCAAGATCCTCACCCAAGTGGAAATGTCCACCCACTACCTGCGCTCCTACGGCGGCGAAACCGAAGTGCTGCGTGTGTCCACGCCCTACACCTTCGGCGCGCGCTGGCTGGTGCCGCGCCTCAAGGGATGGCGTTTGCGCCACCCGCAGATCCACCTGGACCTGTGCAATGAACAGGCCCCGGACGAATTGCTGCAAGGCAAGGCCGACATGGCGTTCTACTTCGGCCAGGGCGCACGCCCTGGCACCGAGAGCCTGAAACTGTTCAGTGAAGAGCTGGTACCGGTGTGTTCGCCCGACAGCCTCCCCGCCGAGCCCTTCACCGACCCCACGCAACTGAGCGAGCTGGTGCTGCTGCAAAACGCCTCGCGGCCTCAGGGCTGGCATGACTGGTTCGCCAGCCAGGGCTTTCATACCGAGCACAGTTACCACGGGCCGCGGTTCGACACGTTCTACATGTGCATCCGTGCGGCGCAGGTGGGGTGCGGCGTGGCGCTGTTGCCGCGCTTTCTGGTGGAGGAGGAATTGGCCGAGGGCAAGCTGGTGATTCCCTGGCAGCATGGGATGCCCAGCCAGGATGCTTATTACCTGGCGTATCCTGAGCATTCGGCGGAGGTGCCCAAGGTGCGCGAATTTGTGAAGTGGATGATGGAGCAGGTGCTTTAGCGCCTGGAGAATCGCCATCGCAGGCAAGCCAGCTCCCACCGTTTGGAACGCATTTCAAAGGTGGGAGCTGGCTTGCCTGCGATGGCGCCAGTGGCCTTACTGAAAAAATCACTGGCAATCCCCCACAGGTCTATGCGCCACTAACCCCCTTCCTCAATTGCGCGTAAAGGCCGGCCTCCATCGCCGACCCGTCTGGAGATTCCCGTTATGAGCGAGAGTGTGTTTGCCGATCGCATCGTGCAGAACCTGCTCGACACCGACTTCTACAAGCTGACCATGATGCAGGCGGTGCTGCACAACTACCCGAACGTGGAAGTTGAATGGGAGTTTCGTTGCCGTAACAGTGAAGACCTGCGCCCTTACCTGGCGGAGATCCGTTACCAGATCGAGCGCCTCGCCGAGCTGAGCCTGAGCCCCGATCAACTGGGGTTCCTGGAACGCATCAGCTTTATGAAGCCGGATTTTCTGCGCTTCCTCGGGCTGTTTCGCTTCAACCTGCGGTATGTGCAAACCGGCATCGAGAACGGCGAGTTGTTTATCCGCCTGCGCGGACCGTGGCTGCATGTGATCCTGTTTGAAGTGCCGATGCTGGCCATCGTCAGCGAGGTGCGTAACCGCTACCGCTACCAGACCGTGATCCTTGAACAGGCCCGCGAGCAGCTGTATCGCAAGTTCGACTGGCTGACCGCCAATGCCAGCAGCGACGAGCTGTCGGAGCTGCAAGTGGCGGATTTCGGCACGCGCCGGCGCTTTTCCTACCGGGTGCAAGAGGAAGTGGTCAGCGTGCTCAAGCACGATTTCCCTGGGCGCTTTGTCGGCACCAGCAACGTGCACCTGGCGCGCGAATTCGATATGAAGCCGCTGGGCACCATGGCCCATGAGTGGATCATGGCCCACCAGCAACTCGGCCCGCGCCTGATCGACAGCCAGATCGCCGCCCTTGATTGTTGGGTGCGCGAGTACCGTGGCCTGCTGGGTATCGCCCTCACCGATTGCATCACCACCGACGCGTTCCTGGGCGACTTCGACTTGTACTTCGCCAAGCTGTTCGACGGCCTGCGCCATGACTCCGGCGATCCAATCCAGTGGGCGGAAAAAGCCATCGCTCACTACCACAAGCTGGGCATCGAACCGATGAGCAAGACCCTGGTGTTCTCCGACAGTCTGACATTGCCCAAGGCGTTGGAAATATTCCGCGCATTGCGTGGTCGCATTAATGTGAGCTTTGGCATCGGCACCAACCTGACCTGTGATATTCCAGGGGTGGAACCGATGAGCATCGTGCTTAAAATGACCGCCTGCAATGGCCAGCCCGTCGCGAAGATCTCCGATGAAGCGGGCAAGACCCATTGCACCGACCCGAATTTTGTCGCCTATTTGCGTCACGTTTTCAAAGTACCTGCCCTATCCAGCAAGGAGTGAATCATGCAAGCCGTACAGCGTGAGATTGCGCAACAGCTCAAGGTGCAAGCCCCGTTCAAAGACCAGGCCGCACTCGAAGCCGAAGTTGCCCGGCGCGTGGCCTTTATCCAGGACTGCCTGCGCAATTCCGGGCTCAAGACCCTGGTGCTCGGCATCAGTGGCGGTGTCGATTCCCTGACCGCAGGCCTCTTGGCCCAACGTGCGATGCAGGAACTGCGCGCCAGCACCGGTGATGAGGCGTACCGTTTTATCGCCGTGCGCCTGCCCTACGAAACCCAGTTCGACGAACACGACGCCCAGGCTTGCGTGGACTTTATCGAGCCGGACGAACGCCACACCGTGAACATCGGCCCGGCAGTAAAAGCCCTGGCCAATGAAGTGGCCGCCTTTGAAGGCAAGGCCGCGGCGTCCCGTGACTTCGTGCTGGGCAATACCAAGGCGCGCATGCGCATGGTGGCCCAGTACACCATCGCCGGCGCGGCGGGCGGCCTGGTGATCGGCACCGACCATGCGGCAGAAGCGGTGATGGGCTTTTTCACCAAGTTCGGTGACGGGGCCTGTGACCTGGCGCCGTTGAGCGGGCTGGTGAAGCATCAGGTGCGGGCCATCGCCCGTCACTTTGGCGCGCCGGAATCGCTGGTGGAGAAGGTGCCGACCGCTGACCTGGAAGACCTGTCGCCGGGCAAGCCGGACGAGGCGTCACATGGGGTGACCTATGCCGAGATCGATGCGTTCCTGCAGGGTGAGCCGGTGCGTGAAGAGGCGTTCAAGATTATCTGCGATACCTATCGCAAGACTGAGCACAAGCGGGTGATGCCGTTTGCGCCTTGAGGTGAACCTGATCGTTTTACATTGATTGTCAGATCACCATCGCAGGCAAGCCAGCTCCCACACTTGACCGGATTCCAACATGGGAATGCGGTCGAATGTGGGAGCTGGCTTGCCTGCGATGAACGATAACGCGGTCTTACTTCAGAACCACAGCACCTTTCATCATCGAGATGTGGCCTGGGAACGAGCAGAAGAAGCTGTATTTCTCATCGGCCTTCAGCTTGGAGACGTCGAAGGTCACCGAGTCTTTCTCGCCAGCACCGATGATCTTGGTGTGGGCGATGATGCGCTCATCACCGGCTTTCAGGTAATCCTTGTCGATCCCCGCAGCCATACCGTCGGTTGCCACCGGTTGCATATTGGCGTCGGTGGTCAGCACCCAGTTATGCCCCATCACGTTTTTCGGCAGGTTGCCCGAGTGAGTCAGCTCAACGGTGAACTGCTTGCAGCTCTTGTCGATGGTGATTTCTTTGGTGTTGAAAGACATCTGGTCAGTGGAGTCGACAGTGACCTTGCACTCTGCAGCAAGCAACTGGCCGCTCGCCAGAGTCAGCAGGGAAACAGCAACGAGTTTGGCAAACATGTGAATCTCCAAGGCAGGGTTTTAAAAACGCGGATTGCGGTAAGGGTGCCTCAATCAGGCTTGAGTTCTTATGATCTGAATCAACAGATTGTATACAACTTTAGGCTATCAGCTTCATCAACACAATCAACCAGCCAAACTGCCGCACCCTGATTATGATCGGCCCATCACTCACGGGAGTTCATGCTATGCACCTTCATCACCTGTTCAACGGGCTTCTGGCTGCCTACGCCTGCGGTAAGTGAAAGCAAAGGGCACCCTGAAGCTGCTACCATGACGACCCGAGGCAGCTGCGCGCCGCCCACCCTCACCTTCGACCCTAGAGGATCGCCCATGGCCAAACCTAATTACTCCTTCGCCAAACGTCAGAGAGACTTGGCCAAGGAACAGAAGAAAGAGGAAAAGCTGCAACGCAAGAAAGCCGCTGCAGACGAAGAAGCCGGTGCGCTGAACCCGGATGTCGAAGGTGAAGCGGCAACTGACGAGACCGAAACCCCGAAAGACCCAGCTGAATGATCGTTCCCACGCTCCGCGTGGGAATGCAGCCCCGGACGCTCCCCGTCCCGCACCAGGCTTGAAGCCAGCGCAAGGGTGACGCAGAGCGTCACAGCAGGCATTCCCACGCAGAGCGTGGGAATGATCGTTTTTCATTCCAGCGGCATCACCGTCACCCGCACCTCCGGGTCGTGGCTGCCTCCCCCCAGAATCACCCCCCGCAACGGCGACACATCGGAAAAGTCCCGGCCCCAGGCCAGGGTGATGTGCTCCAGCGCCGGCTGCACATTGTTGGTCGGGTCAAAATCCACCCAGCCTGATACCGGGCAAAACACCGAGACCCACGCATGGGACGCATCCGCGCCAATCAGCCGTGGTTGGCCGGGCGGTGGCTGGGTGAGCAGGTAGCCGCTGATATAGCGCGCCGCCAGGCCACGGGAACGCAGGCAGGCAAGCATCAGGTGAGCGAAGTCCTGGCACACGCCGCGACGGCGCTCCAGCACTTCCACCAGCGGTGTGGCGACCTGGGTGGCTTCGGCATCGAAGGTAAATTCGCTGAAGATCTTCTCCATCAATGCCTGCGTGCCCAGCAGTAAAGGCTCGCCGGGCGGGAAGCAGCTTTCGGAGAACTCGACGAAGGTTTTCTTCAGATGCACATAGGGCGACTCGAAGCGATAGCGGCAGGCTTCGATCAGCTCGGCGCTCAGGGGCTGGCTGCTGTAGGTCAGGCTGTCACGGGTGTGGTCCCAGGGCGGCGAGCGCTGGAAGTCCAGAGCGGGCCGCGCCAGCACTTCCACGGTGAGCCCGGCGTTCACCAGCAATTCATCATGGGGCCGTTCGAACGCCAAGCGAGTGATCGGGTTGCCGAACACGTCCAGTTCATCGCGGCGCGAGGTGGGTTCCGGGCTGATATCCAACTGCTGCCAGGTGCACTTCTGCCAGGCGCACGGCCTTGGCCAGAGGTGCGCCAGTTGCTGGGCCAGGGACACCGGGCTGTCGTAGTGGTAATGGGTATCGTGGAAAATCTGGTAGCGCGCGCTCATTACACCGACACCGTTTGTTGGCTGACATCATCCACGTGGGCAAAATGGCGCAGCGCCAGGCGATCCGATACCTGCCCGCTTTCATCGGCCACCGCTTGCAGCAAGTCGGCCAGACCATCCAGGGCGGCACGCACGCTGGTTTCGCCAAACAGGCCGTTCTCCAGGCAGCCCAGGTCAAAGCGCGCCAGGCGCTCGACCAAAGGCGCCAGCCCGGTTTCACGGGGCACGCCAAAATCATCATTGAGACGGCGCAGGGTGCGGCTCACCAACTTGAGCTGGAACAGCACCGCATGGGGGTTCTGCTCGTCGAGCAGCAGCAGGTCGAGCACCGGGATCAACTGCGGCACTGCCAGGTAGCGCGAGCGGTAGGTGATGCTGCTGTTGCCCAGCTCCAGCAACCATTCCAGCCCGGCCTGATCGAATACCGCCACGCCGCGCAGGAACGCCGCAAGGCTGCTGCTCAGAAATTGCAGACGCTCGATACGCCGGCCCATCATCAAGAAGCGCCAGCCTTCATCGCGGGTCATGTCGTCCAGGGCAAACCCCGACAGCGCCGCCAGGGACATCACTAAGCGGTTGAGAAAGTCGAGCAGCTCGCCAAAGTCCGCAGCGTCGCTTTCCAGCTCAATGGCTTCGCGTTGCAACTCCACCAGGGCCTGCCAGTTTTCCCGGGACAACTTACCGCGCACCTGGGACGCCGCCCACTGCAAGCGCTGCAAATTGGCGCGCAGGCTTGAAGGCCAGTCATCACCCAGCAAGGCCGCGAGCAGACGCTCAGGCAACTCGCCCTCCTCCGGCAGCAGGCGCAGGCTTTCGCCGAGTTCGACGGCGGCCTGCAACGCCAGCGGATCATCGCCATCGACATACCGCGCCAGCACTACGCGCAGCCAGCGCGCACTGTCATCGCAGCGCTCGCAGTAGCGACCGAACCAGAACAGGTTTTCCACCACGCGCGAGGGCAGATAGGGATCGCGGCGCACCAGGTCATAGGCGCCAATGGTGCGTTGGGCGCGCCACTGCTCGCCACCCGGCGCGCGTTCGCCGAGCACCCAGGTGTCTTTGCTCGCCCCGCCGCGTTGCATCGACACCACCTCGGCATCAGCGTCGGCCGCCACGCGGGTCAGGCCGCCGGGCAGCACCCGATAACCGTCATCACTGGCCACGGCGTAGACACGCATGCCGATGGCGCGGTGTTGCAGGTGGTCATCCACGGTGTGCCAGACCGGCGCCTGAGACAACTGCGCCAGCTCTTGGGCGACATAGGCATAGGGCCGCGCACGCATACGTTCGGCCAGGGCCTGACGCTGTTCATCATCAAGGTCGCGACCAAACACTGGCGCGAAACTTTGCGAGGGAAATGCCGGCTTGATCAGCAGCTCCGGGAGTTTTTCCAAGGCTTCGGCAAGCACCGGCGCTTCGCCGCACCACCAGGTGGCAATCGACGGCAGGATCAAAGCTTCACCGAATAAAAATTCGTTGATCTTGGGCAAAAAGCCCAGCAACCCCGGTGACTCCAGCACACCACTGCCCAAGGCATTGGCCACTAGCACATTGCCTTGGCGCACGGCGTCCAGCAGGCCCGGCACGCCGAGCGCCGAGTCGGTGCGCAGCTCCAGCGGGTCGCAGAAATCATCATCAAGGCGACGCATGATCGCGTGTACCCGGCGCAGGCCGCTGAGGGTTTTCAGGAACACGGTGCTGTCGCGCACGGTGAGGTCGCCGCCCTCGACCAAGGGGTAGCCGAGCTGGCGCGCCAGGTACAGGTGTTCGAAATAGCTTTCGTTGAAACGCCCCGGCGTGAGCAACACGATCAGTGGCGGCTGGTCATCGCCAGGGGCCTGGCGCGCCAGGGTTTCCTGCAACGTGCGAAAGAACCCGGTGAGGTGCTGCACCTGCATATCCCGGTAAAGGTCCGGGAAGGCGCGGGACACGATGGTGCGGTTTTCCAGGGCGTAGCCGGCGCCCGACGGGGCTTGGGTGCGGTCGGCGGTGACCCACCAGCGGCCATCCGGGGTGCGCGCCAGGTCGACCGCGTACAGATGCAGGAACGCACCGTCGGGCGGCTGGATACCCTGGCACGGCCACAGAAAATTGTTATGCCCGAACACCAGTTCGGCCGGCAGCAAGCCTTCCTTGATCAGGCGCTGCGGGCCATACAGGTCGGCCAGCACCGCATTGAGCAGGCGCGCACGCTGGGCGATGCCGGCCGACAGTTGCTGCCATTCCTCGGCGGCCAGCACATGGGGCAACAGGTCCAGCTCCCAGGGGCGATCGGCACCCTTGGGGTCGGCGTAGACGTTGTAAGTCACGCCGTTTTCCTGGATCTGGCGCGTCAGCAACGCTTGGCGCTGGGCCAGTTGTGCGGGCGTGCTGCGTTGCAGGTGATCGAACAAGCGCCGCCAATGGGCACGCACCGCGCCGCTGGCGTCCAGCAGTTCGTGATAGGTGCCCGCGGTCAGCGGGTAACGGTCGAGCAAGTCGGACATGGAACGCTCGGCAGAGGCAAGGGAAGTCAGGTTAACTCAAATTCACTGCGATCCAATGTGGGAGCTGGCTTGCCTGCGATAGCGGTGTATCAGTCACCAGAATAATCGACTGAACCACCGCTATCGCAGGCAAGCCAGCTCCCACACTTAAATCATGTTCATTCCTTATTTTTTTTGAAACGCCGCAAATCCAGCGTCATTGGCAATTCATCGTTTACCGTTACAGTCGGCACTGGCAGCTTGCCCGGGCTATGCCCCAAGCGGAAAAACCGCGCCATGCGCCGGCTCTCCGCCTCATTGGCATTCACCGGCAGGCTGTCGTAATTGCGCCCGCCCGGGTGCGCCACATGGTATTGGCAGCCACCCAACGAACGCTGCATCCAGGTGTCGAGCAGGTCAAATACCAGCGGCGCATGCACGGGGATGGTCGGTTGCAAGCAGTTGGCCGGTTGCCAGGCGCGGTAACGCACGCCCGCCACGAACTCGCCGACGCGGCCGGTCGCTTGCAGCGGCACCGGCACGCCATTGCAGGTCAGCAGGTAGCGTTGCGGTGGCAACCCGCTCAACTTCACTTGCAGGCGCTCCAGGGACGAATCCACATAGCGCACCGTGCCACCCACCGCCCCCTCCTCGCCCAGCACATGCCAAGGCTCCAAGGCCTGGCGCAGTTCCAGTTCGATACCGCTGACGGCGTAGTCGCCCACTTTGGGGAAACGGAACTCCAGATGCGCCGCGAACCATTCGGCACGCAGCGGGTAGCCAGCCGCGTTCAGCTCGACGATCACGTCGGCAAAGTCCTGCTCGATAAAGTGCGGCAACAGGAAACGGTCATGCAGCTCAGTGCCCCAGCGCGCCAGCTTCGGCGGCGCATAGGGCTCGCGCCAGAACCGCGCGACCAGCGCCCGCAGCAACAACTGCTGGGTCAGGCTCATGCGCGCATGGGGGGGCATTTCAAAGGCGCGCAGTTCCAGCAGCCCCAGGCGGCCAGTGGCGCCGTCGGGTGAGTAAAGTTTGTCGATACAGAATTCGGCGCGATGGGTATTGCCCGTCACGTCGATCAGCAGGTTGCGCAACAGGCGATCCACCAACCATGGCGGGCACTCCTCGCCCGGTGCCGGCATCTGCGCGAAGGCGATTTCCAGTTCATACAGCGCATCGTTGCGCGCCTCATCCACCCTGGGCGCCTGGGAGGTGGGGCCGATAAACAGACCGGAGAACAAATAGGACAACGACGGGTGGTTATGCCAGTAGCTGATCAGGCTGCGCAGCAGGTCGGGCCGGCGCAGGAAGGGCGAATCCTTGGGCGTCGCACCGCCCAGCACGAAGTGGTTACCGCCACCGGTGCCGGTATGGCGCCCGTCGATCATGAACTTCTCGGTGGTCAGGCGGGTTTGCCGGGCCTCTTCGTAGAGGAATTCGGTGCGTTCTACCAACTCGTCCCAGGTGGCGGACGGCTGTACGTTGACCTCGATGACACCAGGGTCTGGCGTCACTCGGAAATTGCTCAGGCGCGTATCCGCTGGCGGCTCGTAGCCTTCCAGCAGTACCGGGCAATGCAGCTCTTCGGCGGTGGCCTCAATGGCAGTCACCAGCTCCAGGTAATCCTCGACGCGCTCCAGCGGCGGCATAAACAGATACAGGCGCCCTTCCCGTGCTTCGGCGCACAGCGCGGTACGGGTCAGCCAGTCGGCGGACTCGTCAATCTTGGGCACACGATCATCAACCGGCGCGGGCTCGCCATGGTTTTGCAACTGGGCGCTGGTCGGCAGATCCGGCTGATCCTGGTTAGGGTCGGTCGGATGCACAAACGGATACTCCGCCGCAGTCACCCAGGGCTGCGAGGCGAGCGGCAGGCGATAGCCCAGCGGCGAATCCCCCGGCACCAGGCGGCAATGGTTATCGCGCAGGTACCAACGCCCACTCTGCCAGCGGTCATTGGCCGCAGTACGTGCCAGCGGCAGCACCTGGCCGATGACTTTATCCAGGCCCTGGCTGAACACTTTACGCAGGCGTTCACGCTCCAGGTCATCGCTCAGGCGCGGGTCCTGGGCAGTGACGTTCTGGGGCAGCGCCCCTTCGCGCCATAGGTAGTAGAAATTGTCTTCGAACGCCGGGAACACAAAGCGCGCCGGTAGTTTGAGGCGCTCGGCGACGCTGGCCAGGAAACGCCCGGCCATCACCCCATCGGCGCCATAGTCCTCTTGCTCATCGGCAATCAGCGCACTGTTGTGCCAGATCGGCACGCCGTCGCGGCGCCAGTAGCAATTGAGCGACCAGCGCGGCAGTTGCTCGCCGGGGTACCACTTGCCTTGGCCGAAATGCACCAGGCCCTTGGGCGCATAGTGCTGGCGCAGGCGCTGGAACAGCTCGGCCGACAGGCGACGCTTGTCCGGGCCCAGGGCTGCGGTGTTCCACTCGGCGCCGTCTGGGTCGTCGATAGAAACGAAGGTCGGTTCGCCGCCCATGGTCAGGCGTACGTCGTCCTTGAGCAGGTCGCCATCAATCTGCCAGCCCAGGGCCTGGATCGCCAGCCATTGTTCTTCGGTATAGGGCTTGGTCACCCGTGGCGCTTCCCAAATGCGCTCCACCGACATCTCGTGGGTGAATTCGCACTCGCACGGCTCCACCAACCCACTGATCGGCGCGGCGGACGATGGATCGGGACTGCAGGCCAAAGGGATGTGCCCTTCACCGGCAAACAACCCGGACGTGGCATCCAGGCCAATCCAGCCAGCGCCGGGCAAATACACTTCACACCAGGCGTGCAGGTCGGTGAAATCCACCTCGGTACCGGACGGGCCGTCGAGGGCTTTGACGTCGGCGGTGAGCTGGATCAGGTAACCGGAGACAAATCGCGCCGCCAACCCGAGGTTGCGCAGCAATTGCACCAGTAACCAGGCCGAGTCGCGGCAGGAGCCGGACGCATTTTCCAGCGTGAATTCCGGGGTTTGCACGCCCGGTTCCATGCGAATCAGGTACCCAATATCGGCGGCCAGGCGCTGATTGAGGCCTACCAGGAAATCCACAGCAGGCAACGGCGTGCGGTCGATACCGGCCAGGTAGGCGGCAAACCTTGGCGTCAGCGGCAAGGTTTCCAGGTACGGCGCCAGCTCGCGCTGCTCATCGGCGGCGTAGCTGAACGGGATATTTTCGGCGTAGGGCTCCAGGAAAAAATCGAACGGATTGAACACCGCCATCTCGGCGACTAAGTCGACTTCGACGCGCAACTCGTCAGTCTTTTCCGGGAATACCAGGCGCGCCAGGTAATTACCCTGAGGGTCTTGCTGCCAGTTGATGAAATGCTGCTCCGGCAGCACTTTCAGCGCGTAGGACAAAATCCGCGTACGGCTATGGGCCGCCGGGCGTAGCCGAACGATCTGTGGGCCGAGTTCAACAGCACGGTCGTAGCGGTAATGCGTAACGTGGTGCAACGCGACATAAATCGACACGGCGGCCTCCTGCGAGCCAGGGCATAAGCACAACGCGCGCAAGACTTATGCCACAGCAGCAGTCATTGCACTAAAACGTCGGGCCCGGTGCAGTACAGCACCAAAACGGCGCCAACGTTGTGGCTATGGTGCATGCGCTGCACACATTTGTAGCGCCGGGCTGAGGGCAGGTGGTGAATCTACCCAATCAATGGTGTTTGTGTTGGGCAATCATGGCCTGGCGCAGGCAGCGGACTTCAACCAGTTTCTGGCGCATTTCACGGTGACGTTTGCTGTTGAACAGCAACAGCCCAAGTAATGGAAACACCAGGCTCAAGGCATATACCACCCCGTTCGGTTGATCATTGAGTGTTGGCAATACACCCAGAAAGCATCCCCCCAACAGCAACACTAGCGGCCACATCCATTGGGGACGCCCGCGTGCAATCATGAAATTGCAGTGCACAATGACTAGCGTGAGTGCGATACCCACCAGGAAGGAGTACTTGGCGTTATCTGCCATGGACAGGCTTGGCATATAGCTATCGAAGAACACCGGAACCGCAAACACGAGGGTGAAAATGCAGACAAATATCGCCCCCACAAAGACGGGGAAATACGTCGACAGAAAACTGCGAATGCTAGGCAGCTCGTTCATTGCTCGGCCTCCTCATACAGCCCTATGGCAATTGTGCGCACGTTCCCTGACACCGCACTACCGGTAAAACCGATGGCTGCGCCCAACGCGTCCTTGATCTGCGTGACCGTTGCATGCTTGACCTCGGTGGGGGTGAACCGCTTAGGCAACTCGCCCGACAACTGCTTTAACTTGATCATCTTGGACGTCAAGCGTGGGTCGTTGATGCTCAGCAGCTCTTTGGTCAACTTGGCGCGCTCCTGTCGATTCAGGCCCCTGAGCACCTCTCTCACACTTTTCCCGGTAGAGGCCTTATTCAACCGCACCAGCTTGACCGTTGCCAATGCCGATGAGCCCACCCCAACCAACGACGCCGCGTCCAGGGCAATCATGGTGTATTGGTACCATTCCTCACTGTCGAGCTGATCATTTCGCGCGGGGTTGCGGATCTCATTGACGGTGCGATAGCCGCTGGCAAAGCACTGCACAGAACTGGCTGCCGCGGCCGTATAGCCGAGCGCCACGACCACCGAACTGGCCCCCGCCGAAAACGGAACTGCGACGGAACCACTGAGCACCACAATCCAACCGATGACCGCGCCGGCACACGATAGCGTGGTATTGACCGCTTCGCCCACCAAGCGGGACTCACGCGGATTGTCTTGCACCTGCTGAGCGAATTGCGTTGGCGCGATGTACTTCTGCGCCTCACGCAAGATCAAACGCTTGGGTGCGATGCTGCAGATGGGCTGAAATTCGCGCAGGGTGACAACGTTGAAATCGGCATCGATATACACAACACCTGCACCGACAATGGCGGGGTCGGCATCGATGGCGGCGAACAGCCGTGGCAGGTTGATCAGGCTCTCGATGCGCTGGCGCGCCATAAATTGAGAGCGGTTGGAATCCATGCCGATATTGAACAAGGAGTTGCCCATAAGTGTTCTTCCTTGAAATTGAGAGTGCCGCGACCGGCCTCATCGCAGGCAAGCCAGCTCCCACACTTGAAATGCATTCCCCTGTGGGAGCTGGCTTGCCTGCGATAGCAATCTGATGGGCGCCACCCTAACAAACAGGCCACCTACCGCCAATAAACCTACCTAATCAACGGGCCTTGCGTTGCGCAATCGCCGCCCGACGCAGGTGACGTATTTCGAGTAATCGCTGGCGCATTTCACGATGGCGCTTGCTGTTGAGCAGCAACAAACCCAGCAGCGGAAACAACACCGCCGAGCCGTACACCAGGGTATTGAGGCCGTATTGAATCATCGGCAACACAAACAGCAGGCAACACACCAGGTAACCCGCCACCAGCCGGGTTGCCCAGGGATACCCGCGTACGATCATCACATTGCCAAACACCAGCACCGCCACCAGCACCAGGATTGCAGCCCCGGAGTAGTCGGTTTTGAGCGCCGGCTCAACCCCGCGCAAATAGGTCACGCCCGCGGTGGACACGGCGACTGAACCGGAAAAAATCGCCATGAAGATGGTGCCCATGAACACCGGAAAATAACGCGCAAGGAAACTACGCCTATCGGGAAACCCCTTCATTCTGTCAGTTCCTCATACAGGCCAATGGCAAGCGTCGACGCCGAGCCGACGTGACCGGTCCGATAGCTGCCCCAGATACCCAACATGCCGCCCAAGGCGTCCTTGAGCTGGGTGAGCGTGGCATGACGGATTTCCGTGGAACTGTAGCGCTTGGGCAACGTGCCGGCGCGCTGCTGCAACTTGAGCAACTTGGGGGTCAGGCTCGGGTCTTTGAGGCTGAGCAATTCCTGGGTCAATTTCTTGCGCTCCTGGCGATTCAAGCCCTTGAGCAACTCATGCCAGCTCTTGCCCAACGCAGCGGCTTTTTTGGCCTTGAGCAGCCTTAATGTGGTGAAGGCGCCCGTACCAATACCCACCAGCGACGCGGCATCGAGAATTGGTGACACCGCGCCATACCACTGGGCGTCGTCCATGCGGTCGTTGGCATCCGGGTCAAGGATCTCGTTATAGGTACGGGCCACGCCAAATCCGCACTGAGCACTGCTGGCCAGCGCGGCCGTGACGCCAATGCCCACCACAAACGCACTGGCGCCGGCGGTGAAGGGTACGGCGACGCTGCCACTGAACACCACGATCCAGCCGATCACCGCTGCGCCACAGGAAAGGCCCATATCAAAGGCTTCCTTCTGGAGGCGCCCTTCACGGGGGTCGGTCTTCACCTGCTCGACAAACTGCGCCGGCGAGATGTACTTCTGCGCCTCGCGCAAAATGACGCGCTTGGGCTTGATGCTGCAGATGGGCTTGAATTCGCGCAGGGTGATTACGTTGAAGTCGGCGTCGATGTACACCACACCAGCACCGACGATGCTGGGGTCGGCGTCGATGACGGCGAACAGCCGTGGCAGGTTGATCTGGCTTTCAATGCGCTGGCGCGCCATGAATTGGGAGCGATTGGAGTCCATGCCAATGTTGAGCAAGGGGTTGCCCATAAGTGTTCTTCCTTGAAATTGAGAGTGCCCAGACCGGCCTCATCGCAGGCAAGCCAGCTCCCACAGGGGAATGCATTCCAAGTGTGGGAGCTGGCTTGCCTGCGATAGCAATCTAATGGGCGCCACCTTACCAAACAGACTCAGCACCGACCAGAAAGCAAAACGCCAGCACGAGGCTGGCGTTTTGCATTTCAGGCGTCGATCAACGCGGCACAACCGGCTTGCGCGTAGGCTTGCCGCCCTTGCCCTTGGCCGCATCGCTGCGCTCTTTGGCCGCCTGCTTGTTGCGCGCCTGGGCCGCAGCCTTGGCTTGCTCGCGCTTGTCCCACGGGTTGCTGCCGTCGCTGCCACGGGGTGGCAGGCCGGTATGCTGGGTGAGGATCTTGGTGGTGGTTTCCTTGGCGACCTTATGGCTGCCCGCCGGCGTCGAGTTCTTGCGCCGGGCGCTCTGGTAGCTGTCGGTGGACGGCTGGTGCAGCGGGATCAGCTGGTCCTTGCCCGACCCGATCAGGTCGGCACGGCCCATGCGGGTCAATGCTTCACGCAGCATCGGCCAGCCCTTCGGGTCGTGGTAACGCAGGAACGCCTTGTGCAGGCGGCGCTGCTCCTCGCTCTTGACGATGGTTACCGCGTCGCTCTTGTAGGTGACCTTGCGCAGCGGGTTCTTGCCCGAGTGATACATCGCGGTGGCGGTGGCCATCGGCGACGGGTAGAACGCCTGCACCTGGTCGGCGCGAAAGCCATTGCCCTTGAGCCACAGGGCCAGGTTCATCATGTCTTCATCGGTGGTGCCCGGGTGGGCAGCGATGAAGTACGGGATCAGGTACTGCTCCTTGCCCGCTTCCTTGGTGTACTTCTCGAACATGCGCTTGAACTTGTCATAGCTGCCAATGCCCGGTTTCATCATCTGGTTGAGCGGACCTTCCTCGGTGTGTTCCGGGGCGATCTTGAGGTAGCCACCGACGTGGTGGGTGACCAGCTCTTTGACGTACTCCGGCGATTCGACGGCCAGGTCGTAGCGCAGGCCGGAAGCGATCAGGATCTTCTTCACACCCGGCAACGCACGGGCACTGCGGTACAGCTGGATCAACGACGAGTGGTCGGTGTTCAGGTTCGGGCAGATGCCAGGGAACACGCATGATGGCTTGCGGCACGCGGATTCGATCTCCGGGCTCTTGCAGGCGATGCGGTACATGTTCGCCGTCGGGCCGCCGAGGTCGGAGATCACGCCGGTGAAGCCCGGCACTTTGTCGCGGATCTCTTCGATCTCGCGAATGATCGACTCTTCGGAACGGTTCTGGATGATGCGGCCTTCGTGCTCGGTGATCGAGCAGAAGGTGCAGCCGCCGAAGCAGCCACGCATGATGTTCACCGAGAAACGGATCATGTCGTAGGCCGGGATCTTCTCCTTGCCATACGCTGGGTGCGGTACGCGGGCGTAGGGCATGCCGAACACGTAGTCCATTTCTTCGGTGGTCATGGGAATGGGCGGCGGGTTGAACCACACGTCCACTTCACCGTGCTTCTGCACCAGAGCGCGGGCGTTGCCTGGGTTGGTTTCCAGGTGCAACACGCGGTTCGCGTGGGCATAGAGCACCGCGTCACCGCGGACTTTTTCCACCGACGGCAGGCGGATCACGGTTTTGTCACGGGTCATGCGCGGGCTGGCCAGGATCTGCACAACCTTGGCTTCTTCCGGGTCATCCACCGGGCCTTTTTCTTGCTCGATGGCGCAGGCCTGGGTGTCCTGGGTATTCACGTACGGGTTGATGATCTTGTCGATCTTGCCCGGACGGTCGATGCGCGTGGAATCCACTTCGTACCAGCCCGCCGGCGTGTCACGGCGGATGAACGCGGTGCCGCGCACATCGGTGATATCTTCGATCTTGTGGCCCCACGACAGGCGCTGGGCAACCTCGACGATGGCCCGCTCGGCGTTACCGTACAGCAGGATATCGGCGGTGGCGTCGATCAGGATCGAGTTGCGCACGCGGTCTTGCCAGTAGTCGTAGTGGGCGATGCGGCGCAGGGAAGCTTCGATGCCGCCGAGTACGATCGGCACGTTCTTGTAGGCTTCCTTGCAACGCTGGCTGTACACCAGGCTCGCACGGTCGGGGCGTTTGCCGGCCATGCCGCCAGGGGTGTAGGCGTCGTCGGAGCGGATTTTCTTGTCGGCGGTGTAGCGGTTGATCATCGAGTCCATGTTGCCGGCCGCGACGCCGAAGAACAGGTTCGGCTCGCCGAGCTTCATGAAGTCGTCTTTGGATTGCCAGTTCGGTTGCGCGATGATCCCGACGCGAAAGCCCTGGGACTCCAGCAGCCGGCCGATGATCGCCATGCCGAACGAGGGGTGGTCAACATAGGCATCACCGGTGACGATGATGATGTCGCACGAATCCCAGCCAAGCTGATCCATCTCCTCCCTGCTCATCGGCAGGAATGGCGCAGGACCGAAACATTCGGCCCAGTACTTGGGATAGTCAAATAACGGCTTGGCTGTTTGCATGACGGTGACCGGTGTGGAGATGAAAAATCGCGGGCGCGGAATATAGCACAAAATTTGACCAATTCCGACGACAGTAGTCGGAATTGTGGTGACGCCATCGCAGGCAAGCCAGCTCCCACAAGGGAATGCATCCCAAAGGTGGGAGCTGGCTTGCCTGCGATGAAGCCCTTACAGGTGCTTGAAACTACTCGTCGTCGTCGAAGTTGTAGCTGCCCGGCGCCAGGTTCTCGAAACGCGTGTACTTGCCGATGAACGCCAACCGGATAAACCCGATCGGGCCGTTCCGTTGCTTGCCGATGATGATTTCGGCAATGCCTTTGTGTTCCGTCTCGGGGTGGTACACCTCGTCGCGGTACACGAACATGATCACGTCGGCGTCCTGCTCGATCGCTCCGGATTCCCGCAAGTCGGAGTTCACCGGACGCTTGTTGGGACGTTGTTCCAGGGAGCGGTTGAGCTGAGACAGCGCCACCACCGGACAGTTGAATTCCTTGGCCAGCGCCTTCAGGGAACGGGAGATTTCAGAAATCTCGTTGGTACGGTTGTCGCCGCTGGAACCCGGGATCTGCATCAACTGCAGGTAGTCGATCATGATCAGGGCGATGTCGCCATGCTCACGCACCAGGCGCCGGGTACGCGCGCGCATTTCGGACGGGCTGATACCGGCGGTGTCATCGATAAACAGCTTGCGGTCGTTGAGCAGGTTGACCGCCGAGGTCAGGCGCGGCCAGTCGTCATCCTCAAGTTGACCGGAACGCACCTTGGTCTGGTCGATACGGCCAAGAGACGAGAGCATACGCATGATCAGCGATTCACCTGGCATCTCGAGGGAGTACACCAGCACCGCCTTGTCGCTGCGCAGAACGGCGTTTTCCACCAGGTTCATCGCGAAGGTGGTCTTACCCATGGACGGACGACCGGCGACGATGATCAAGTCGGACGGCTGCAGGCCGCTGGTCTTTTCGTCGAGGTCGGTGTAACCGGTGGAAATACCGGTAATCGCCGCATCGGTGTTGAACAGGGTGTCGATACGGTCGATGGCTTTGGTCAGCAGGTCGTTGACGCTGACCGGGCCGCCGGTTTTCGGCCGGGCCTCGGCGATCTGGAAGATCTGGCGCTCGGCTTCGTCAAGGATCTCGGCGGCAGTGCGGCCTTCGGGGTTGAAGGCGCTGTCGGCGATTTCGGTGCTGATGCCGATCAACTGGCGCAACGTGGCCCGCTCGCGGACGATCTGGGCATAGGCCTTGATGTTGGCGACGGACGGCGTGTTTTTTGCCAGCTCGCCGAGGTAGCCCAGGCCGCCGACTTGGGAGGTCTGGCCTTCCTTGTCCAACTGCTCGGCCAGGGTGACCACGTCGATCGGTGAGTTCTGGTCGGCCAGCTTGGCAATGGCGCGGAAGATCAGGCGGTGGTCATGGCGATAGAAATCACCGTCCGAGACTTGATCCAGCACGCGTTCCCAGGCGTTGTTGTCCAGCATCAAGCCACCGAGCACGGCCTGTTCGGCCTCGATGGAATGCGGCGGCACCTTCAGGGCAGCGGTTTGTAGATCGTATTGCTCAGGAGCGGAGATTTCGTTCATGGCCACTTGGAATTTGGGGTGTGTAGAAAAACAAAAGGCACGACCTGTAAACAGGATCGTGCCCGATGTTAACCGCCTGGCACGCGAGGTGCCAGTCAGTTAGGTGCGACTTAAGCTGCTACCACGACAACGCGTACGGTGGCTTCAACTTCGGCGTGCAGGTGCACGGCTACGTCGAATTCGCCTACGTTGCGGATGGTGCCGTTCGGCAGACGAACTTCGCTCTTCTGCACTTCAACGCCGGAGGCGGTCAGTGCATCAGCGATGTCGTGGGTGCCGATCGAACCGAACAGCTTGCCTTCGTCACCAGCGGTGGCAGTGATAGTCACTTCCAGCTCAGCCAGTTGGGCAGCGCGAGTTTCGGCCGACGCTTTTTTGTCTGCTGCGGCTTTTTCCAGCTCAGCACGACGCTCTTCAAACGCAGCCAGGTTGGCAGCGGTTGCAGCGGTGGCTTTGCCGTATGGCAGCAGGTAGTTACGACCGTAGCCGGCCTTAACGTTCACTTTGTCGCCCAGGTTGCCCAGGTTGGCGACTTTTTCCAGAAGGATCAGTTGCATGTGAAAATCCTCTAACTTTTAACCTTCACCGTTCGCGTTATCGGCGTCTTTCGACGCCAGACGACCGCGAAAATCAATCAGGCTGTCAACAATGGCCAAGACCACGAGTAACGGATAGATCAGCTGCATGAACAGCACCAGCGTGACGTACAACCCCACCAGCCAAAACCTGGCCAGTCGCTTTTGCGCAGCAAGCCCATGAATCAGGGCCAGCCCGGCAAACACCAGCGGTACGCTGCAAATCGGCGCCAGCAAGGCCATCTGTGGGCCGAAGTTCGGCCCGACAACCATGCACGCCAGCAGCAACATCGCCGGCCCCGCTGGGATTCTGATACTGCGAAACTCGCGACCAAAACCACCCGGGTTGTACAACAACGCCTGCCAATAACGCCCAAGAATCAGGCTCAGCACGCTGACGACCTGCAACAAAGCCGCAATCAGGCCGGTCAGGACCGGAGCAATCAGTGACGCAAACCGCGCTCGCTCATCTACCGACAACTGCTGGTAGAGATCCCCGAGGGCCAACGGCAGGATCTTGACGATCTCCTGCGCCAGCGCCTCGATTTGCGGGCGGAAAGCCGCGCCAAGCATCACTGAGTACACCAACCCCAATGCCACGCTGACCAGCAGCGTACGGACCCAGGACTCACTTGCGCGCAAAACCAACGCAAGGCTCGATGACCCCAGCAGTACCAGAAGTACCCGTGGATCACCCATTTGCAGCCACCAGATCAAGGCCGGCAACAAACCCAGGGCAAGAACGCCAAGGGCGTCCTTCAAACCGCGCCGCAGCAGCACAAGGCAACCTGCGGCAGCACCCAACCAATAAAGCAACGGCAATGCCGCACATCCAGCCACTACCAGAGTGGCCTGCACGCGACCGCGCATGATGAACTCAGCTAAGGCGCGCATGCATTCAATCCCTTACTACTTGTCGACTGCCCGGTCTCAGCGGCCGTGGCTGTCGGTGTAGGCCAGCAGGGCCAGGAAGCGGGCGCGCTTGATAGCGGTGGCCAGCTGACGCTGATAACGTGCTTTGGTACCGGTGATACGGCTTGGAACGATTTTGCCGGTCTCGGATACGTAGGCTTTCAGAGTGTTGAGATCTTTGTAATCGATCTCTTTCACGTCTTCAGCGGTGAAACGGCAGAATTTACGACGACGGAAGAAACGTGCCATTTGATAGGCTCCTTAATAAGGTCCGTGGATTACTCGTCAGCGTTATCGCTGTCGTTCTCTTCGCCTTCAGCGCTTTCAGCGCCTTCGTGCTCAGGACGATCGCGACGCTCACGGCGCTCACTGCGGTTTTCTTCAGCCTTGAGCATCTCGGATTGGCCGGTAACGGCTTCTTCGCGACGGATGACCAGGTTACGGATCACTGCATCGTTGTAGCGGAAGTTGTCTTCCAGCTCGGCCAGGGCCTTGCCAGTGCACTCAACGTTCAGCATCACGTAGTGAGCCTTGTGAACATTGTTGATTGCGTAGGCCAGTTGACGACGGCCCCAATCTTCCAGACGGTGGATTTTGCCGCCGTCTTCTTCGATCAGCTTGGTGTAACGCTCAACCATGCCGCCGACTTGCTCGCTTTGATCCGGGTGGACCAAAAAGATGATTTCGTAATGACGCATGAATGCTCCTTACGGGTTGTAGCCTGCCGCTCAAAAACGGTCAGACAAGGAGTGAATGACACTTATGGATCTTGCCGCAGGGGAGGCACATCGGTGCCTGCCAGGAAGGCAAGGGGCGCAATTGTAGAGAAGGGGGAGAACGGGCGCAAGGTGATTGGTGATTATTTGAACAATCTTAAATAAACACCACAAAACCAATGTGGGAGCGGGCTTGCCTGCGATGACCATGACACCGGCAACATCTCTGCCAGCTGACACGCCGTCATCGCGGGCAAGCCCGCTCCCACATTTTGATCACTTCTTAGGCTTGGCCTTGGCTTTCGCACCACGCTGACGCTGGGCCTCGAACAGGCATACACCCGTCGCCACCGACACGTTCAGGCTGCTGACGCTACCGGCCATCGGCAGGTGCACCAAGTAATCGCAATGCTCACGAGTCAGACGGCGCATGCCTTTGCCTTCGGCACCCATGATCAGGATGGTCGGGCCGGTGAGGTCCTGGTCATAGATGCTGACCTCGGCCTCCCCCGCCGTGCCCACGACCCACAGGCCGCGCTGCTGGAGCTTCTCCAGGGTACGCGCCAGGTTGGTCACGGCCACCAGCGGAATCACTTCCGCCGCGCCGCAGGCGACCTTACGCACCACCGGCGTCAGGGTCGCGGACTTGTCCTTGGGCACGATCACGGCCAGCGCACCGGCAGCATCCGCCGAGCGCAGGCAAGCGCCGAGGTTGTGCGGGTCGGTTACGCCGTCCAGCACCAAGAGCAACGGCGCGCCTTCGGTACGGTCGAGCAACTCGTCGAGCATCGCCTCGCCCCACACCTGGCTCGGGCTGACGTCGGCCACCACGCCTTGGTGAACGCCTTCGACCCACACGTCCATTTCACGACGTTCGGCCTGGCCGATGGCAACCTTGTTTTGGGTGGCCAACTCGACCAGCGCCTGTACGCGCGGCTCGCTGCGACCTTCGGCCAACCACACCTGTTTGACGCGCTTGGGGTGGTGACGCAGCAGTGCTTCTACGGCGTGCACGCCGTAGATTTTTTCCAGACTCATGACTTGGCCTTAGGTTTGCGCGACCCGCCGCTTTTTGCGGGAGCCGAACCCGCTTTTGGCGGGCCTTTACGGTGTTTACTTGGCTTGCTCGACGGTTTTTCCGCCCCTTGGGACTTTCCCCCAGACGCCGCTTTACCACCGCTTTTGGCTTCGTTGAGCAACTGCTGCTTCAACTCGCGGCTCTTGCGCAGCTCGGCGTTTTTCGCCGCGGCGTCGCTTGGGCGGTAGGCTTCAGGGGCCTTGTCCTTGGCGGAAGAACGACGACCGGCCTTGGCAGGTGCTGGCTCGGCCGTGGTTTTCGCCGCGGCCGTTTTGCCTTTGGACGCAGGCGCTGTGGTTTCACCACGCTTTTTACGACCCGCTGGCTCAGCCGGTTTGTCAGGCATGCCGAAGTCGATCTTGCGCTCGTCCAGATCAACGCGCATGACCTGTACTTCAACGGTATCGCCCAAGCGGAAGCTGCGACCGGTGCGCTCGCCCGCCAGGCGGTGATGCACAGGGTCGAAGTGGTAGTAGTCACCCGGCAAAGCGGTGACGTGCACCAAGCCCTCGACATAGATGTCGGTCAGCTCGACGAACAGGCCAAAACCGGTCACGGCGGTGATCACACCCGGGAACGACTCGCCCACACGATCCTTCATGAACTCGCACTTGAGCCAGTTCACCACGTCGCGGGTGGCTTCGTCAGCGCGGCGCTCGCTCATGGAGCACTGCTCGCCCAGCTGTTCCAGGGCCGCTTCGTCGTACGGATAGATCCGTGCTTTCGGAATGGTCATGGCACCGGCGCGCTTGACGTGCGGGGTGTTCTGCTTGGAATGGATCACACTGCGGATCGCCCGGTGCGTGAGCAAGTCCGGGTAACGGCGAATCGGCGAAGTGAAGTGGGTGTACGCCTCGTAATTCAGGCCGAAGTGGCCCTGGTTATCGGCGCTGTACACCGCCTGGCTCAGCGAGCGCAGCATCACGGTCTGGATCACGTGGTAATCCGGACGGTCCTTGATGCTGGCCAGCAGGGCCTGGTAATCCTTCGGCGTCGGGCCGTCCTTGCCTTTGTGCAGGGACAGGCCGAGTTCGCCGAGGAAGGCGCGCAGTTTTTCCAGGCGCTCCGGCGGCGGGCCGTCGTGCACACGGTACAACGCAGGAATTTCGTGCTTCTTGAGGAACTCGGCAGTGGCCACGTTGGCCGCCAGCATGCACTCCTCGATCAGCTTGTGCGCGTCGTTGCGGGTGGTCGGGGTGATCGCCGCAATCTTGCGCTCGGAGCCGAAGACAATGCGGGTTTCCTGGGTTTCAAAGTCGATCGCGCCGCGGGTATGACGGGCACCCAGCAACACCTTGTACAGCGAGTACAGCTGCTTGAGGTGCGGCACCACGCCGGCGTACTCGGTACGCAGGGCCTTGGCCTCGCTGGTCTTCGGCGTTTCCAGGATGGTGCTGACCTTGTTGTAGGTCAGGCGTGCCTGGGAGTGGATCACTGCTTCGTAGAACTGGTAGTCGGTCATTTCGCCGGTTTTGGAGATGGTCATCTCGCACACCATGGCCAAACGGTCGACTTTCGGGTTCAGGGAGCACAGGCCGTTGGACAGCTGCTCGGGCAGCATCGGGATCACGCGCTCAGGGAAGTACACGGAGTTGCCGCGTACCTGGGCTTCGTTATCCAGGGCCGAACCGATTTTCACGTAGCTGGAAACGTCGGCAATCGCCACGTACAGCTTCCAGCCGCCGGAGAACAGGCGCAGCTTGCCAGGCTTGGCTTCGCAGTAGACCGCATCGTCGAAGTCGCGGGCATCTTCGCCGTCAATGGTGACGAACGGCAGATGGCGCAGGTCGATGCGTTTTTCTTTGTCTTTCTCTTCGACTTCCGGCTTGAGCTTGGCCGCTTCTTTGAGCACAGCCTCAGGCCAGACGTGAGGAATATCGTAGGTGCGCAAGGCCACGTCGATTTCCATGCCCGGCGCCATGTAGTTGCCGACCACTTCAACGATATCGCCCTGGGGCTGGAAGCGCGCAGTAGGCCAGTGGGTGATTTTCACCTCGACGAACTGGCCGACCTTGGCCGCGCCATTACGGCCCGGGGTAATCAGCACTTCCTGCTGCACCTTCGGGTTATCCGGCACCACGAAGCCGATGCCGCCTTCTTCGAAGTAACGGCCGACGATAGATTCGTGGGCACGGGACACCACTTCGACGATCACGCCTTCGCGGCGGCCACGGCGGTCCAGGCCAGAAACCCGCGCCAGGGCACGGTCGCCATCGAACACCAGGCGCATTTGCGCCGGGCTCATGAACAGGTCGTCGCTGCCGTCGTCCGGGATCAGGAAGCCGAAGCCATCACGGTGGCCGGCAATGCGACCCAGGATCAGGTCCAGCTTGTCGACCGGCGCGTAAGTGCCACGACGGGTGTAGATCAATTGAGCATCGCGCTCCATCGCACGCAGACGGCGGCGCAGGGCTTCGAGCTGGTCTTCGGTGGTCAGACCGAACTCTTCAACCAGCTGCTCGCGGCTAGCAGGCGAACCACGATCG
Organism: Pseudomonas sp. AL10; assembly: GCF_029960685.1. Taxonomy (NCBI): domain Bacteria; kingdom Pseudomonadati; phylum Pseudomonadota; class Gammaproteobacteria; order Pseudomonadales; family Pseudomonadaceae; genus Pseudomonas; species Pseudomonas sp. AL10. The sequence continues at coordinate 83,615 of NZ_JASBQZ010000013.1, read as the reverse complement.
GCGAGGTGCGCCAGGATCAGTTCGCGGCTAGGAATAGGGTTTTCATATTTTTCCGCTTCACGAGCGGCCTCGGGATCGAGGGACTGCCAATCGGCCATTAGAGAGTTTTCACCTTGTCTATATGCGGGTTAGTTTGGCATACGCGTATTGAAACGGGAAATTTCAGGTATCAACAAGCGTTTAAAAGCTCTTTGCGACCCCCGGCGCGCACCTTGCACGACCACTGGCGAAATTTTCCAGGCTTTTTTCATGGCAGGGGTTTACAGCTCAAATATCGCTCCGTATAGTGCGCGCCATCGACGACGGCAACGTTGTTGATGCTGCCCAGGTGGTGAAATTGGTAGACACGCCAGCTTCAGGTGCTGGTGATCGCAAGGTCGTGGAAGTTCGAGTCTTCTCCTGGGCACCAAATTCAGATCAAACCCGCGAAAGCGGGTTTTTTCGTTTCAGGCCTTTGATTTTTAACGGAAAAATTGATTTATATTTTTCGAATCAGGGGTTTACAGATCAAAAGCCCCGCCGTATAGTTCGCCCCATCAACAGCGGCAACGTTGTTAGATAATGCCCAGGTGGTGAAATTGGTAGACACGCCAGCTTCAGGTGCTGGTGATCGCAAGGTCGTGGAAGTTCGAGTCTTCTCCTGGGCACCAAATTCAGATCAAACCCGCGAAAGCGGGTTTTTTCGTTTCCGGGGTTTGAAAACATCCCCGATGATTTCCCCCTCATCCGCACTTGAGAAGATTTATCGTTTATCCTTGCAATGATTTGTTGCATATAAGCGAGGAACCCTTCGGATGATGATCCGTGACAACCGACTCAAGACATCCCTTCTGCGCGGCCTGACCCTCACCCTACTCAGCCTGACCCTGCTCTCGCCCGCGGCCCATTCTGCCGACAAGGTCTCCCTGACCCTGTACAACGGCCAACACAAAGAAGTCGGCGATGAACTCGCCAAGGCCTTCGAAGCCAAGACCGGCATCCACGTCAACGTGCGCAAAGGCAGCAGCAACCAGCTGGCCAGCCAGGTCGTCGAAGAAGGTGAGCGCTCCCCTGCCGACGTCATCTACACCGAAGAATCACCGCCTCTGAATAAACTCGGCGAGCAAGGCCTGTTGGCAAAAATCGATGCCAGCACCCTCGATGTGCTGCCCAAGGATTACGTGGGCAAAAACGGCGATTGGATGGGCGTGACCGCACGCACCCGCGTCGTAGCCTTCAACCCCAAATTGATTGCGGAAAAAGACTTGCCCAAGTCGGTACTGGATTTCGCCGGCCCCGAATGGCAAGGCAAGGTCGGTTTCGTGCCCACCAGCGGCGCGTTCCAGGAACAAGCCGTGGCGATCATCAAGCTGCACGGTCGCGAAGCCGCGGAAGAATGGCTGACCGGCCTGCGCGCCTTCGGCAAGGTGTACAGCAACAATATGGTCGCCCTCAAGGCCGTGGAAAACGGCGAAGTGGCCACCGTACTGGTGAACAACTACTACTGGTTTGCCCTGAAAAAGGAAAAAACCAATCTGGACTCCCAGCTGCACTACTTCACCGATGGTGATGCGGGCGGCCTGATCACCGTGTCCTCCGCTGCCGCACTCAAATCCAGCAAGCATCCCAAAGAAGCCCAGCAACTGCTGGCATTCATGGCCAGCGAAGAAGGCCAGCGCGTGATCACCAACACGTCGGCCGAGTACCCGCTGCGCAAGGGCATGGAATCGAACCGCGGCCTCAAGCCATTTAGCGAGTTGCAGCCACCAAAGGTCACCCCCGCAGACCTGGGCAACGCCGAAGAAGCCCTGGAACTGGAACGTGACGTTGGCCTGAACTGATGAACCCATCGCTTTCCGTCGCGGGGTTCACCCCCCGTCGCAAACGCCCGTCGATCTGGCTGCTGCTGCCCGTGCTGTTGCTGGTTGGCCTGAGCCTGTTGCCGCTCGCCTATGTAGGGCTCAAAGCCTGGCAGGCGGGCTGGACGGAGGCGGTGCATCTACTGTGGCGGCCTTATGTGTTCGGGCTGCTGCGCAACACGCTGGCGCTGATGGTCGGCGTAACCCTGACCTGCGGCGTGATCGGCCTGTCCCTGGCCTGGCTGCTGGAACGCAGCAACCTGCCAGGACGGCGCATCTGGGGCGTGATCCTGTGCCTGCCGTTTGCGGTGCCGGCGTTTGTCAGCAGTTTTACCTGGGTGTCGTTGAGCGCCCAGTTTGAGGGGCTCGGCGGCGCGATCCTGGTGATGAGCCTGTCCAAATACCCGCTGGTGTTTCTACCGGTGGCGGCAACGCTGCGCAATCTTGACCCTTCCCTGGAAGAGTCGGCCCGCACGCTGGGGCTCAACCGCTGGGGCGTGTTCTTTCGCATCACACTCCCGCTGCTGTGGCCATCGCTGCTGGCTGGCTCACTATTGATCGCACTGCACATGCTGGTTGAGTTCGGCGCGCTGTCGATCATCGGCTTGCAGACCTTCACCACTGCGATCTATCAGCAGTTCGAACTGGAATTCAGCAATGCCAATGCGGCGATGCTCTCGGCAGTGCTGCTGGTGATGTGCCTGACGCTGCTGTGGCTGGAGCTGCGCGTACGCGGCAAAGGCCGGCACGTGCGCATCGGCCAGGGCGCGGCGCGACACGCCGAGCAGGTTCGGCTGGGCAAGTGGGCGCCATTGGGCCAGGTGTATTGCCTGGCGCTGGCGATCATCGGCAGTGGTATCCCATTGGGCATGCTCGGGTATTGGCTGGCAGTCGGTTCGTCGGCAGCGTTTCCGATGGCCGAGATCGGTGAGGCGCTGCTGTCATCCCTGGCGCTCTCCCTGGGCGGCGCCGCACTGTGCCTGGTACTGGCAGTGCCGGTTGGGTTGCTGGTGGTGCGCTACAAAGGGCAACTGGCGATCTGGGCCGAACGTTTACCGTACTTACTGCATGCCCTGCCCGGCCTGGTGATTGCGCTGACCCTGGTGTATTTCGCCCTGCATTACGTGCCGGCGCTGTACCAGACCTCGGCGTTATTGCTGATTGCTTATGCGCTGCTGTTTTTGCCGTTGGCACAGGCGCCGATTCGTACAGCGCTGAACAAAGCGGCGCCGCAATTGGAAGAGGCTGCGCGCACATTAGGCGCATCGTCGTTCAGTGCGTTTTGCAGAGTCACCCTGCCGATCATATTCCCGGCATTGGGTGCGGCGTTTGCGTTGGTGTTCCTGGATGCGATGAAGGAACTGACGGCCACGCTGCTGCTCAGTCCGACCGGGTTGAATACCTTGGCAACGGCCGTCTGGGCGCATACCTCGAATGTGGAATTTGCGGCGGCGGCGCCGTATGCGGCGTTGTTAATTCTGGTGTCGGGGTTGCCGGTGTATCTGCTCACGACTCGGATGTATCTGAGTCGCTGAAACAGCTATCGCAGGCAAGCCAGCTCCCACAGTGACCGAGTTCCAACGTTGGAATGCAGTTGAATGTGGGAGCTGGCTTGCCTGCGATGAGGCCGGTCCAGACAACCTCAAGCCCTGAACTGCCCCAAACTCGCCTTCAACTGCGCCGCCAACCCATCCAGCACCTTGCCACTGGCCGTCGTCTCCACCACCGCCTGCGCCGCACGTTCGGCCTGGGCGTGGATTACCTCGACGCGCCCACGCACCGCATGCGCGCCCTGGGCTTGATGCTCGGCCGCACGCGTCGCCAGGCCAATCGCCGCATGCACCTGCTCCACCGAAGCCTGTACCGTCTGCTGCAAACGCACGCTGTCGCGCAGCACCAGCAAGCCCTCATTGGCCTGACGCCCCGCCTTGCCGATGGTTTCCACGGCCTCACGCGCGCCCTGCTGCAACGCGACGATATGCGCCTGGATATCGCCCGTAGAGCTTTGAGTCTTGCTGGCCAGCGCACGCACTTCATCGGCCACCACCGCAAAGCCGCGCCCAGTCTCGCCAGCCCGTGCCGCCTCGATGGCCGCGTTGAGGGCAAGCAGGTTGGTTTGCTCGGCGATGCCGTGGATCACGGTCAACACCACTTCGATCTGTTCGCTTTGCTGCGCCAGCCGTTCGATCACCTGGGAGCCGGCCTGCACCTGCCCTGCCAACGCCTCGATCAAGCTGCCGACTTCGGCTGAAGTCCGTGAGTTTTCATCCGTGGCCTGGCGAATATCCACCACTTGCTGCAAGGCCGCCTGCATGGCGTGACTCTCGGCCTGGGCCTCGTCGGCCATTTGCGACAAGGCGCGCAAACTCTCGGCCACTTCATCACGCTGCAAACCCGCCGCCGCATCGGCGCCGGCATTGCGCAGCGTCATGGCGCCGATTTCCACACCGGTACGCTGGGCCACGTCGCCCGCCTCCCGCACGATGGGCTGCAACTTATCCACAAAGCGATTGACCGCCGAGGCCATATCGCCGATTTCGTCCTTGCTGTTGATCTGCACGCGCTTGGTGAGGTCACCCTCACCTGCCGCCAGGTCATCCATCGCGGCAATCAGCAGCTTCAGGCGATTGACCACGCGCCGGCCCAGCACGATAGCGATCAGCAGCAATACGCCAAGCCCCACCAGTGCCAGGCCCATGCCGATGCGCCAGCGCAGGGTGCCCGCCGCTTCTTGCACGGCGGCCGCGGTGTTCGCCGTCATTTGCGTGGCAGTGGCTTGCGCCGATTGCAGCCGGGCGCCCATGGCGCTGGCACTGTCAGCTGCGGCGCCCTTGAGGCTATCGCCCACCAGTTGGTCACCGCTGGCGATCAACGCGGCAAAGCGCTTATCCAAGGCTTGCAGATCGGCTTCAACCGTCGCGGTCGACACGCCCATGCGCACCTTGCCGATCTCCACACCGTTGGGGCTGATAGAGGCTTCGACGTAATACACGGACGGGTCTGTCTTGGCCGCGTCCAGCACCTTATCCAGGGCACGCTCCCCTGCGCCCTTTGCCAGCAGGGCCTGGTTGATCGGGTTTTCGCGGTTCAGGTATCGGGTCAGGTGCTCGCCTGCGGCGTCGTCATACACCACGAACAGCACATTGGGGTTGCGCTGGGCCCGGCGCGCGAACTCCGACAGCGTAGGTACATCGCTGTCCCACATGGCGCGGGGCGCGACCGAGGCCAGCAGTTGCGCCATGTCATTGGCAGAGTCCTGCAGGTCTTTTTCCAACGTCGCACGCAATTGCTTTTGCTCTTCCTGCAAGCGCGTGGAAAGCCCGGCTGTCAGGCGCTGGCGCGTGCTGGCGGACAGGCTGTCCAGGCTGGACGTAACTTCCTTACCGGCCTGGGCCAGTTCGCCAGACAACTTCTGGCTATCAATGCCCAGGCGATTGCCCAAATCGGCTTCCAGCGCCGTCACCGTGCTCCGCGTCAGCGCGACGGCCACCAGCACTTGCACCAAAAGAGCGATACCAAGGGTAACGAACACCGGCCGCAATAGACGGCTTTGTAACAACGAGAGAACGGCAGACACTGGAAATCCCTCCACCACGGGTGCCACTAATTTGATAGCACCTCGAAAGAGGGAAACACAGCAAGGGTCGTGCCGCTTGCCAGGCAGAAACGACAAAGGGCTCCCTAAGGAGCCCTTTGCCTGTTACATCAACAGCTTATTACGCGAACGGGTGACGCAGAACGATGGTCTCGTTGCGGTCCGGGCCCGTCGAAATAATGTCGATCGGTGCGCCAATCAGCGCTTCGACGCGCTTGATGTAAGCACGAGCGTTGGCTGGCAGCTCTTCCAGGGTCTTGGCGCCCACGGTCGATTCAGTCCAGCCCGGCACTTCTTCGTACACAGGCTGCAGGCCCACGTAGCTGTCAGCGTCGGTCGGAGCAACGTCGTTACCTTCAGCATCTTTGTAGCCGGTGCAGATGTTGATGGTTTCCAGGCCGTCGAGTACGTCCAGCTTGGTCAGGCAGATGCCCGAGATGCTGTTCACATCGATAGCGCGACGCAGGATAACGGCATCGAACCAGCCGCAACGACGAGCACGGCCAGTGGTGGCGCCGAATTCGTGACCTTGCTTGGCCAGGTGCGCACCGACGTCGTCGAACAGCTCAGTCGGGAACGGGCCCGAACCTACGCGAGTGGTGTAGGCCTTGGTGATGCCCAGGATGTAATCCAGGAACATCGGGCCAACGCCAGAACCGGTCGCAACGCCGCCAGCGGTGGTGTTGGAGCTGGTCACGTACGGGTAGGTACCGTGGTCGATGTCCAGCAACGAACCCTGGGCACCTTCGAACATGATGTCCTTGCCAGCGCGACGCAGGTCGTGCAGCTCGGCCGTCACGTCGAGCATCAGCGGCTTGAGCAGCTCAGCGTATTCCTTGCACTCGGCCAGGGTCTTTTCAAACTCGATGGCCGGCTCTTTGTAGTAACCCACCAGCATGAAGTTGTGGTAATCCACCAGTTCACGCAGTTTGTCTTCAAAGCGCGGCATGTTGAGCAGGTCGCCCACACGCAGGCCACGACGTGCGACCTTGTCTTCGTAGGCCGGGCCGATGCCGCGACCGGTGGTGCCGATCTTCAGCTCGCCACGCGCCTTTTCACGGGCCTGGTCCAGCGCAACGTGGAAGGACAGGATCAGCGGGCAGGACGGGCTGATACGCAGGCGCTCGCGCACCGGTACGCCTTTCTCTTCCAGCTTGGTGATCTCGCGCAGCAGGGCGTCAGGTGCGACCACCACGCCATTGCCGATCAGGCACTGCACGCCTTCGCGCAGGACACCCGACGGGATCAGGTGCAAGACGGTTTTTTCGCCATCGATGACCAGGGTGTGACCAGCGTTGTGGCCACCTTGGTAGCGCACTACGGCGGCAGCATGTTCGGTCAGCAGATCAACGATCTTGCCTTTGCCCTCATCACCCCATTGGGTGCCCAGGACTACGACATTCTTACCCATAACACTTGTCCTCATTCGCGCAAACTTGGTGCCGGCGATGGCCGGCAGGAAAACTCAAGAAGCCAGTGGCGATACTTGCCAAAGCCCGTTCTGCTGAATCAATTGCCGGTCGCAGTCCGCTTCACGGGCGGCGGCCAATGGCTGCCCAGGCAAGGCCTGGACTACACGCTGACCCTCACGGCGTAACTGGCAAACCTGCTGCCAGAGCGCTGCGTCCGTACTGTCGGGCATCCAGATGCCACCAGACGGCAGCTCGACCTCAGCACGCCCCAGGGTCACCAGGGTTTTCAAATCGGTGGAAAAACCAGTGGCCGGACGCGCACGACCGAAGTCGGCGCCGATATCGTCATAGCGACCACCTTGGGCGATGGCCTGGCCAACACCCGGAACGAACACCGCGAACACCACACCGGTGTGGTAGTGATAGCCGCGCAATTCACCCAGATCAAAATACAGCGGCAGCTCCGGGAACCGTGCCGACAAGCGCTCGGCAATCGCCAGCACATCATCCAGCGCCGCCAATACCGGCGCCGGCGCATTGGCCAGTCGCTCACGCGCAGCCACCAGCACTTCACGGCCGCCGCACAGGTCTACGAGCGCGCGCAGCATACCAGCCAGCTCAGCAGGCACACCCTCGGTGAGGGCGATCACTTCATCGATCGCCTTGCGCTGCAGGGCATCGAACAACTGTTGCTCCACTTCACCGGACAACCCGGCGGCGCGCGCCAGGCCACGGTAGATACCGACGTGGCCCAGGTCCATGTGCACATCCGGCACATCCGCCAGTTGCAGCATGGCCAGCATCAGGCTGATCACTTCAACATCGCTGCTCGGGCTGGCGTCACCGTACAACTCGGCGCCCAACTGGATCGGGCTACGGGAAGACGACAACGCACGTGGCTGGGCATGCAGTACGCTGCCGGCGTAGCACAGGCGGCTCGGGCCTTCGCGACGCAGGGTGTGCGCATCGATGCGCGCCACTTGCGGCGTGATGTCGGCACGGAACCCCATTTGCCGGCCCGATTGCGGGTCGATGACCTTGAAGGTGCGCAGATCCAGGTCCTGGCCCGCGCCAGTCAGCAGGGATTCCAGGTACTCGATATGGGGAGTCACGACAAACTCGTAACCCCAGCTCTGGAACAGATCCAACACCTGACGACGCGCTACTTCAATGCGCGCAGCTTCTGGTGGCAGTACTTCTTCGATGCCATCTGGCAGCAGCCAGCGGTCTACCGTTGCCATTACGCCATTCCCCTTTGATCCGGGCGGCCAGCCCTCGGCCGAGCCTTGAGTGAAGCAGAAAATACCCGGCTCTTGCATAAACCACGCGCAAGAGCGACGTGACGAACGGCCTGCAAACGGCCTCGTCGGGCACTTTCCTCGAAAAACCTGTCACGCCTGCCGAATCAAACATGCAGACGCAAAAAAGCCGGGAATTTCCCGGCTGCCGCATCATACACCCGTTTTCTGAAAGGATCACCCCGCCAGGCATTTTAGCCGCCCGACGGAGTGCGCCTTACAGAATCACGGGCTGGTTACTTGGACTTTTCCAGGTAGCGGAAGAAGTCGCTGCTTGGGTCCAGCACCAGTACGTCGGTTTTGTTCGCGAAGCTTTCACGGTAGGCGCGCAGGCTACGGTAGAACGCGTAGAACTCCTGGTCCTGGCCGTAGGCCTTGGCGTAGATCGCCGCGGCTTGAGCATCGCCATCACCACGCGCCTCTTCAGACTCGCGGTAGGCTTCTGCCAGCAGTACACGACGCTGACGGTCGGCATCGGCACGGATACCTTCAGCCAACTCGTTACCCTTGGCGCGGTGCTCACGCGCTTCACGCTCACGCTCGGTGCTCATACGCTCGAACACGCTGCGGTTCACTTCCTTGGGCAGGTCAATGGCCTTGACGCGAACGTCGACCACTTCAATACCCAGCTCTTTTTCCGCCATGGTGTTCAGCGAGCGAGTGATATCCGCCATCAGCGCATCACGTTCACCGGATACCACCTCGTGCAGGGTGCGTTTACCAAACTGGTCACGCAGGCCCGATTCCAGACGACGGGACAAACGCTCGTCGGCAATCTGCTTGAGGCCGGAAGTCGCGGTGTAGAAGCGCTCGGCATCCTTGACGCGCCACTTGGCGTAGGCGTCAACCATCACGGCTTTCTTTTCCAGGGTCAGGAAGCGCTGTGTCGGTGCATCCAGGGTCATCAGGCGGGCGTCGAACTTGCGCACCTGGTTGACGTAGGGGACTTTCACATGCAGGCCCGGCTGGACATCCGCCTGGACCACGCGACCGAATTGCAGCAGCACCGCACGCTCGGTCTGAGCGACGATGTAGAAGCAGTTCCAGGCAGCGATGACCACGACGACGCCCACAATCAGGGCGGTCAGCGATTTATTGCTCATCAACGGCTCTCCCTGGTACGTGTTTGCTGTTGCAGCAAGTCAGCGGCCGCACGGGCGCTCGCTTCGTTGGCAGCGGCATTCGAACCGGTGGACGGTGCACTGGCGCCGCTACGACCACCTTCGATCATCTTGTCCAGCGGCAGGTACAGCAGGTTGTTCTGCCCACCTTTGCTGCCGGTCACGAGAACCTTGCTGGTGTTGCTGAAGACTTCCTGCATGGTGTCCAGGTACAGACGCTCGCGGGTCACTTCAGGTGCCTTGCGGTACTCGGCGACCAGCTTGGTGAAACGATCTGCCTCACCCTTGGCGCGGGAAACCACTTCGTCACGGTAACCGTTGGCATCTTCAAGGATACGCTGGGCCTGACCACGGGCTTCCGGCACAACGCCGTTGGCATAGGTTTCAGCCTGGTTGCGCGAACGCTGCTCGTCTTCACGGGCACGGATCACGTCGTCAAAGGCTTCCTGCACTTCACGCGGTGCCGCTGCGCTTTGTACGTTCACCTGGGTAACGGTGATACCGGTACGGTAAGTGTCGAGGAAGCGTTGCAGACGCTCCTTGATTTCGCTCGCCATCAACTCACGACCTTCGGTGAGCACCTGGTCCATGGCGGTGGAACCCACCACGTGGCGCAGGGCACTTTCAGTTGCGTGTTGCAGGCTGATTTCCGGCTGATCGACGTTCAGCACGAAGTCTTGCAGGTTGCTGATCTTGTACTGCACGGTCAGCGGCACTTCGACGATGTTCTCGTCCTCGGTCAGCATCTGGCCCTGCTTGGTGTACGCACGCTCACGCGTCACGTTCTCCATGTACTTCTTGTCGATCGGCGGGAAATAGATATTCAGGCCCGGGCCGACAGTCTCGTAGTACTTGCCGAAGCGCAGCACCACGGCTTGCTCCTGCTCGTCTACCACGTACACGGCGCTGTAGAGCCATACGGCCGCCAGCACGACAAGACCCAGGCCCAGCAGGCCATAGCCACCGCCCTTGCTTGTGCGACCGCCGTCGTCACCACCACGTTTTTTCCCACCACCGAACAACCCATTCAGGCTTTCCTGCAGCTTTCGGAAGGCCTCGTCGAGATCCGGTGGCCCCTTGCGGTCGCCATTATTGCGGCGCTTACCACCCCAAGGATCCTGATTATTCGAGTTGCCACCCGGCTCATTCCAAGCCATAGCGCTCTCCATCTGATAAAGCAAAGACGCACCCACGGCGCGCCGACCAATGCTACAGAATGCCTGCTACTGCGGCACAACCGCTTTCTCAGGCTTTTATTGCAAAGTGTGTTGTTCGATGAACTCTGCCGGTACAACACCCTCTCGACTGACCAGCCGATTGAGTTCCGAGCGTGGCAATCGAACAGCCAGCAAGCTGACACCTTCTTCGTCGTGCTCTTCTTTCTGTACCGCGCCCAGCTCGAAAAACTGTGCACGCAGTCGAGCAAAACGCTGCGGCAAGCGCAAGGTGCCGACGAACAAATCGCTGCCGAGCAATTCGGCAATGGCTTGTTCCAACAGCTCCAGACCGCTGCCATCTCGCGCCGACAGCCAGACCCGCTGGGGCTTGCCATTCTCGTCGCGCTGGATCTGTGGCTCAACGCCTTCAAGCAAATCGAGTTTGTTATAGACCTCGAGGATCGGCAAGTCCTGGGCACCAATCTCGCCCAGTACCACCATCACCTGTTCAATCTGCAACATGCGATCCGGTTCGGCCGCATCGATCACGTGCAAGAGCAGGTCGGAATTGCTCGACTCTTCGAGCGTAGACCGAAATGCCTCCACCAGCTTGTGGGGCAGGTGACGAATGAAACCCACGGTATCGGCCAGCACAATCGGCCCCAGGTCGTCGATGTCCAGACGCCGCAGGGTTGGGTCGAGGGTGGCGAACAGTTGGTCTGCCGCGTACACGTCCGATTTAGTCACGTTATTGAACAGCGTGGATTTGCCGGCGTTGGTGTAGCCCACCAACGACACCGTAGGGATATCCGCACGGGAGCGGCCACGTCGCGACTGTTCACGCTGGCTGCGTACTTTTTCCAGGCGGCCCTTGATCTGGCGCAGGCGAACCCGCAGCAGACGCCGGTCGGTTTCCAACTGGGTTTCACCCGGGCCACGCATGCCGATACCGCCACCCTGACGCTCAAGGTGAGTCCAGCCACGAACCAGGCGCGTGCTCATGTGGTCAAGCTGGGCCAGTTCAACCTGGAGCTTGCCTTCATGGGTGCGGGCGCGCTGGGCGAAAATATCGAGAATCAGGCCGGTACGGTCGATCACGCGACACTCGAAAACACGTTCGAGGTTACGTTCCTGACTGGGCGTGAGGGTGTGATTGAAGATCACCAGATCGGCTTCTTCGGCATGAACCAGGTCGCGCAGTTCCTCGACCTTGCCGCTGCCAATCAGGTATTTGGCGGTTGGCCGATGACGCGGTACGTTAAAAAACGCAACGGTCTCGGCGCCGGCCGAATTTGCCAACTCCTGAAACTCCTGCGGATCTTCGCGCGCCTCAGGGTCCTGTCCATCCAAGTGAACGAGGATTACTCGCTCACCACCACCGTGGCGCTCAAAGAACAAAGGAGACTCCTATCAGGCGTTACCTGGCTCAGCGTCACCCTGTTCATCACCTGCTGCGCTAGGCAGACGGATTGGACGAACTGGAACGACTGTCGAGATAGCGTGCTTGTAAACCATCTGGCTGACGGTGTTTTTCAGCAGGATAACGAATTGGTCGAACGACTCGATCGTACCTTGCAGTTTGATGCCGTTGACCAGATAGATGGAAACCCCAACTTTCTCTTTACGTAAAGTATTCAAGTAAGGGTCTTGTAGCGAATGCCCTTTTGACATGTGCCGCACTCCTTTAAGGATCAATAATAAAAAATCGGAAAATAGATAGCTTATGGCCGTCACACCCCCAAGGATAGACGGCAATTGCAAGGACTCAGCTCAATATGGAGACCGTTCCCAAGTATTTCAAGGCGCGTGACAGATTGTCGCTGTCCAGGCTGTCCAACCAGTGCAAATCGCTCCAGCTGCGCAGCCAGGTGAACTGGCGCTTCGCCAATTGGCGCGTGGCAATAATGCCGCGCTCCTGCATTTCGGCTGACGTCAGCTTGCCATCCAGATGATCCCAGACTTGGCGGTAGCCTACAGCACGTATCGAAGGCAGCCCTGCATGCAGGTCACCTCTTGAACGCAATGCTACGACCTCGTCCACAAACCCCTGTTCCAACATTAATGTGAATCTTTGTGCAATTCGTTCATGCAACACCTGGCGGTTTGCCGGAGCAATGGCCAGATTCGCCACAGTATAGGGCAATTGTGACTGTCCAGATGCGCCTGCGTCAGCACTTTGCGCACTTTGTTTCAGCCGATGTTCAGTCATGGTCTGGCCACTGACACGCCAGACTTCCAGCGCGCGGGTGAGCCGCTGGGGGTCATTGGGGTGAATACGTGCCGCAGACACCGGGTCTACCGCCGCCAACTGGTCGTGCAGGGCTTGCCAGCCAAGGCGCGCAGCCTCTTCTTCCAGTTCGGCGCGCACCTGGGCATCGGCAGGCGGCATATCGGCCAGGCCTTCCTGCAACGCCTTGTAATAGAGCATGGTGCCGCCCACCAGCAGCGGGATATTGCCGCGCGCGGTGATCTCGGCCATGGCTGCCAGGGCGTCGGTGCGAAAATCCGCCGCCGAATAGCTCTGCGCCGGGTCGATGATGTCGATCAACTGGTGCGGATATTGGGCCAATAGCGCTTTCGACGGCTTGGCGGTGCCGATATCCATGTCCCGGTAAACCAGGGCAGAGTCGACACTGATCAGCTCACAAGGCAGCACCTTGGTCAGCTCGATGGCCAGGTCGGTCTTGCCGGCGGCCGTGGGGCCCATCAGGAAGATGGCGGGGGGCAAGGCGCTCATCAACGGCCGCGCAAGAACAGTTTGTCCAGATCGTCCAGGCCCATCTGGGTCCAGGTCGGTCGGCCATGGTTGCATTGGCCACTGCGCTCGGTGTTTTCCATGTCGCGCAGCAGGCCGTTCATTTCCGGCAGGGCCAGGCGGCGATTGGCGCGAATGGCGCCGTGGCAGGCCATGGTGCCAAGCAATTCGTTGATATGCGCCTGGATACGGTCGCTGGTGCCGTATTCCATCAGGTCTGCCAGCACGTCGGCCACCAGGCGGTTGGCCTCGGCCTGCTTGAGCAGCGCGGGAATCTGGCGGATCGCCAGGGTTTCCGGGCCCAGGCGTTGCAGCTCGAAGCCCAGTTTCTGGAACACGCTGTGATGTTCTTCTGCGCAGTCGGCTTCACGCTGGCTCACCGCCAGGGATTCAGGCACCAGCAGCGGCTGGCCGCTGAGGCCTTCGCTGGCCATGGCGATCTTCAGGCGCTCGTACATGATCCGCTCATGGGCGGCGTGCATGTCCACCAGCACCAGGCCATGGGCGTTTTCGGCAAGGATATAAATGCCTTTGAGCTGCGCCAGGGCATAGCCCAGCGGCGGAATATCACCACCGCCTTCGGGCAACGCCACAGCAGCACCCGGCTCGGCACCCGGCAGCGGCGCAAAAAACTCACGGTACGCCGCCTGGGCCTCGGCCACCGGCACCGTCGATTGCGGGCGCGGCGTGTACTGATACTGATAACCCGCACCGGCACCCGAGTTTGGCGCCGTGTAGGCTGGCTGCGCCTGTGGCGATTGCAGCAGATTGGCCGCCAGGCTCATCTCACCCTGGGGGCCGAACTCGCCGGCTTCCGGACCGCTCGGGCGTACCACCGCTGTGACAATCGGCGCTGACAGTTGATCATCCGGACGCACGTCGCCCAGGGCGCGGTGCAGCGTGCCATAAAGGAAGTCATGCACCATGCGCCCGTCACGGAAGCGCACCTCGTGTTTGGTCGGGTGCACGTTGACGTCGACCACCGAAGGGTCAACCTCAAAGAACAGCACAAAGGTGGGGTGGCGCCCGTTGAACAGCACATCGCGATAAGCCTGGCGTACCGCGTGGGCCACCAGTTTGTCGCGTACTGCCCGGCCGTTCACAAAGAAATACTGCAAGTCGGCCTGGCTGCGGGAGAACGTCGGCAACCCGACCCAGCCCCACAGCCTCAGGCCATTGCGCTCGATCTCAATCGGCAGCGCCTGCTCCAGGAAGCCGCTGCCACACACCGCCGCCACCCGCCGAGCACGCGCGGCATCGTCGTTGGCTTCGTGCAGGCTGAGGATGGTCTTGCCATTGTGGCGCAGGTGAAAGGCCACATCGAAACGCGCCAACGCCAGGCGTTTGATGACTTCTTGCAGGTGATCGAATTCGGTTTTCTCGGCCTTGAGGAACTTGCGCCGCGCCGGGGTATTGAAGAACAGGTCGCGCACTTCCACCGAGGTGCCCACCGGATGGGCCGCCGGCTGGACCCGAGGCGCCATGTCGCGGCCTTCGGTTTCCACCTGCCAGGCTTGCTCGGCGCTGCGAGTGCGGGAGGTCAGGGTCAGGCGGGCCACGGAGCTGATGGAGGCCAGGGCCTCACCACGAAAGCCCAGGCTCATGACCCGTTCCAGGTCTTCCAGGTCGCGGATCTTGCTGGTGGCGTGACGGGCCAGGGCCAGGGGCAGGTCATCCGAAGAGATACCGCTGCCATCGTCACGTACCCGCAGCAGCTTGACGCCGCCCTGCTCCACATCGACATCGATGCGTTTGGCACCGGAGTCGATGCTGTTTTCCAGCAACTCCTTGATCACCGACGCCGGGCGCTCAACCACCTCACCCGCGGCGATCTGGTTGGCAAGGCGCGGGCTGAGCAATTCAATGCGCGAGCCGCTGTTCAAGGTGGATTCGCTCATTACTGTGCCGCCAATTCAGTGCCGGGAATGGTCAACACCTGGCCGATCTTCAACTCATCGGTTTTCAGGTTATTGGCGCTGCGCAAGGCTGCAGGCGTGACCTGGAAACGCACGGCCAGCATGGCAACGGTATCACCGGGTTGCACACGATGGTCACGCGGGCCCTGGGCGATTTTGCCGGAGTCGCGCAGCCAGGCGATATAAGTGCCCGGCGGCGGGTTCTGCTGGAAGAACTGGCGCACACCGGCGCTGATCGAGCGCGCCAACGCTTGCTGGTGGCTGGCGCTGGCCAGTTTCGACGCTTCGTTGGCGTTGGAGATAAACCCGGTTTCCACCAGGATCGACGGGATATCCGGCGATTTCAACACCATGAACCCGGCTTGTTCCACGCGCTGTTTGTGCAGCGAGGTCACACGGCCGATATTGCTCAGGACTTTCTGGCCCACGTTGAGGCTGGAGGTCAACGAGGCGGTCATCGAAAGGTCGAGCAGTACGCCTGCGAGCATCTTGTCCTTGTCATCAAGGGACACGTTGCCGGCCCCGCCGATCAAGTCGGAACGGTTTTCGCTGTCGGCCAGCCAGCGTGCGGTCTCGGAGGTAGCGCCGCGATCCGACAGGGCAAATACCGAGGCGCCAAAGGCAGCGGTTGAAGGCGCGGCGTCGGCGTGAATGGACACGAACAGGTCCGCGCCCTTCTTACGGGCAATTTCGGTACGGCCACGCAACGGAATGAAGTAGTCACCGGTGCGGGTCAGTTCGGCGCGGTAGCCTTTCATACCGTTGACCTGGCGCTGCAGCTCACGGGCGATGGCGAGCACCACGTCTTTCTCGTGCTGGCCGCGTGAGCCGGAAGCCCCCGGATCTTCGCCACCGTGGCCGGCGTCGATCACCACGATGATGTCGCGCTTGCCCGCCGGGGCGGGCGGCGGCGGTGGCAGCTTGACCTGGGGTTGCGAAGGGTTGACTGGCACCGCAGGCACCGTCGCCACGCTCGGCGTTGGCGCAGGCGGCGGTGCGGCGTCGGCGGGGTTGTCGAACAGGTCGACCACCAGGCGGTTGCCATACTGGGCGTTGGGGGCCAGGGAGAAGCTTTTGGGGGTCACGGCCTTTTTCAGGTCGATGACCACACGCAGGTCGGTCGGCGTACGCTGGGCCGAGCGCATGGCGGTAATGGGCGTGTTGGCGGTGGAGACTTTCAGCGGCGCGGCCAGGCTGGCACCGTTGATGTCGATCACCAGGCGATCAGGCGCCGTCAAGGTAAAGACGCTGTGCTGGACCGGGCCAGACAGGTCGAACACCAGTCGCGTATTATCCGGCGCTCGCCACAGGCGAACACTTTTCACCTGTGAAGCAGCCAGAGCATTGACAGTCATTGCCGCAAGCAACACCCCCACGACAGCAACCAACGCGCGAAAGCGCATACCTAACCCCACCAATTATTTGAATTCCAATGCCAGAGCAGCACACCACGACTCAGCGCGTGGGCTCTGGGGCAACAACTTCAGCTGACGTCCGTGCTCATGCGGCGTAATGGTAATGGTCAGGTCCGGCTTTGGCAAAAAGCCTGTGCCTTTATTTGGCCACTCGATCAGGCACAGCGCATCATCGTCGAAGTAATCACGGATGCCCATGAACTCCAGCTCTTCCGGATCGACCAGGCGATAGAGGTCGAAGTGGAAGGCTCGCACGTCGCCGATCTCGTAGGGCTCGACCAACGTGAAGGTCGGGCTTTTTACCGCGCCGGTATGGCCAAGGCCACGAATAATCCCACGGGACAGTGTGGTTTTACCTGCGCCCAGGTCGCCCTCGAGAAAGATCAACCCGGCCCCTTGCGTGACCTGCGAAATACGCTGACCCAACACGACCATGGCCTCTTCATTTGCCAGGAAAAGAATTACTTCAGGCACGGCGACTGCTCCTCCAGCAATTGACGAATGGCGGGGATCAGGTCGCTGGCAGCCAAGCCGCGACCAAAACTGCCCTGGCGGTCTCCGGCGGTCGCGTGCAACCACACGGCCAGGCAGCTCGCTTCGTACGCGGGCATACCCTGAGCCAATAGTGCGCCGACCAGGCCGGCCAGCACATCGCCGAGCCCCGCTGTTGCCATCGCCGGATGGCCTTGATCACACCGCGACACGCGCCCATCCGGGCTGGCAATCAAACTGCCAGCACCCTTGAGGATAGCCACAGCATTGAATTTCTGGCTCAACGCGCGCGCCACCTTAAGGCGATCTGCCTGAACCTCGGCTGTCGATAGCCCCAACAAACGCGCAGCTTCGCCCGGATGAGGGGTAATCACACAGTGGGCCGGCAGCTCCACGCTGCCAGTGGCCAGCTGATTGAGCGCATCGGCATCCCATACCTGCGGCAGGTTGGCATTGGCCGCGACCGACAAGAGGCTTTTGCCCCAGGCGGCATCGCCCAGGCCTGGGCCAATGACGATCACCGAGATTTTTTCCAGCAGGCCCATCAACTGGTTGGCCGAGCTCACGCCAACGGCCATGACCTCCGGCAGCCGAGCCAGAGCGGCCGGCACATGTTCCGGCCGCGTCGCCAGCGAGACCATGCCGGCGCCGCTGCGCAGGGCACTTTCGCTGCTCAGCAGCGCCGCGCCGCCAAAGCCACGGTCACCACCGATGACCAGCAGGTGGCCGAACTGGCCCTTATGGGCGTCCGGGGAACGCGCAGCCAGTTGCGGCAAATGGCCAGGCAACAACAGCTGAACGTCGGTAATTGGGTGTTTTGTCTGAGGCATGCGTCTTCAAGCTCCGATGTCTGGCAGAATTATACGCATCTAACCTGTGGTTTCCCGTGTCTCATGCCTGCTATTACCTCCGATCTGCCCGCCCTCGCCCAATCGATCAAAGACTGGGGTCGCGAGCTGGGCTTTCAACAAGTGGGCATCAGCGGCCTTGACCTGGCTGAGCATGAACAGCACCTGCAACGCTGGCTCGACGCGGGTTACCACGGCGAGATGGAATACATGGGCGCCCACGGCAGCAAACGCTCCCACCCCGACGAGCTGGTGCCCGGTACCTTGCGCGTGGTGTCACTGCGCATGGACTACCTGCCCGGCGATACCCACATGGCGCAATTGCTGGCCCAACCAGAAAAAGCCTACATCTCGCGCTACGCCCTGGGCCGCGATTACCACAAGCTGATCCGCAAGCGCGTGCAGCAACTGGCCGACCGTATCCAGGCGCAGATCGGGCCGTTTGGCTTTCGCGCTTTCGTCGACAGCGCGCCCGTCCTGGAAAAAGCCATCGCTGAACAAGCGGGCCTGGGCTGGATCGGTAAAAACACCCTGGTTCTCAACCGCAAGGCCGGCAGTTACTTCTTCTTGAGCGAACTGTTTGTCGATTTGCCCCTGCCGGTGGACCCACCCCACGCCACCGAACACTGTGGCCGTTGTACAGCGTGCCTGGACATCTGCCCGACCAACGCCTTCGTCGGCCCTTACGTGCTGGACGCGCGCCGCTGCATTTCCTATCTGACCATCGAACTCAAAAGCGCCATCCCCGAGGACTTGCGCCCACTGATCGGCAACCGGGTGTTTGGCTGCGATGACTGTCAGATCGTTTGCCCGTGGAATCGTTTCGCCCGACCCACCGCCGAAAGCGATTTCAAGCCACGGCACAATCTGGATAACGCTGAACTGGCCGAATTGTTTATGTGGGACGAGGATAAATTCCTCAGCAGCACCGAGGGCTCGCCCCTGCGCCGTGCCGGTTATGAGCGCTGGTTACGCAATCTGGCGGTGGGCCTGGGCAATGCGCCCTCCAGCATTCCAGTGCTGGAAGCCTTGAAGGCGCGACGGGACTACCCCTCGGAGTTGGTGCGCGAACACGTGGAGTGGGCGCTGGAGCAACACGCTGCGCGCTAGTGGACGTCGTCGTTGTAGACGAACTTGGGCATTTCCCAGTGAAAACGGATCGCCAGCAGGCGTAGCAGGAAGCCACTGAACAACGTCAGCAGAATCGCTTGCTCGCTGGGCAGCTCCAGGTATAGGCACAACAAGTAGAACCACGCTGCCAGGAAAGACACGCTGGCATACAGCTCGCGGCGGAAGATCAGCGGAATGTCGTTACAGAAGATGTCCCGCAGGATGCCGCCGAATACGCCGGTGATGACCCCGCTGACGGACGCCACCAACATGCCGTGGCCCATTTCCAGGGCGGTCATGCAGCCAATCAGGGTAAACGCCACTAACCCCAAGGCGTCCAGCGCCAAAAACAGCGAGCGCAGGCGGCGCATCAAGGGCGCGATAAAGATCGTCACCAACGCGGCAACGGAGGTCAGCACCAGGTATTCCGGGTGTTTGACCCAGGTCAGCGGGTAGTGGCCGAGCAACACATCACGCACCGAACCGCCGCCCAGGGCCGTCACGCAAGCGATCAGCACCACGCCAAACCAGTCCATGCCACGCCGCCCCGCGGACAGGGCGCCAGTCATGGCTTCGGCGGTGATGGCGACGAGGTAGAGCATCAGCAACATGATGGCGATCCTGACAGAGAGGCCGGCAGTCTAATCATTTGCCGAGGGCACCAAAAGGGGGCGTTTGGCTAAAGACCGCGTCGCCTGCATCGCAGGCAAGCCAGCTCCCACAATTTGATTTGCGAATACCATCAAATGTGGGAGCTGGCTTGCCTGCGATGGCGCCTCCACAGGCGCCGCAGAATCAAGCCTTGATGAAATGCTTGCGGTAATGCTGCAACTCGGCAATCGACTCGCGAATATCATCCAGCGCCAAGTGCGTGCTGCCTTTATGGAAGCTGTCTTTGACTTCCGGCGCCCAGCGCGCAGCCAGTTCTTTCAAGGTCGACACGTCGAGGTTGCGGTAGTGGAAGTAACTTTCCAGCCCCTTCATGTGTGTATAAAGGAAGCGACGGTCCTGGCAGATGCTGTTGCCGCAGATCGGCGATTTGCCTTTGGGCACCCACTTTTCCAGGAAGGCGATGGTTTGGGCTTCGGCTTCGGCCATGCTGATACGGCTGTCGCGCACGCGCTGGGTCAGCCCGGAGTTACCGTGGGTGCGGGTGTTCCACTCGTCCATGGTGGCGAGCACAGCGTCGCTGTGGTGGATGGCGATCACCGGACCTTCGGCCAAGGTGTTGAGGTTGCTGTCGGTGACAATGGTCGCCATCTCGATGATGACGTCGGTGTCGGGGTTCAGACCGGTCATTTCCAGATCGATCCAAATCAGGTTCTGTGGGTTTTGCATGGCTTGATTCTCTTGGCACCTTGGCGTAGCCGGGCAGTTTAGCAGGCGGGGGCGTGCTAGACTCGCGACCGTTTTACCCAACTTTTGCATTATCGACACGGAACACCAATGGCCAAACGCCAGCTCAACCGTCGCCAAAACTGGCGCATCGAAAAGATTCAAGGTGAACGCGCCGCCCGCGCCGCCAAACGTGAATCCTCCGCCGTGGAAGCGCTCGAGGGCGGCGACCTGGGCCCCGAACAAACGGGCCTGGTGATCGCGCACTTTGGTGTGCAGGTCGAAGTCGAGGCGCTCGAAGGCGAACTCGCAGGCCAGGTGTTCCGTTGCCACTTGCGCGCCAACCTGCCTGCGCTGGTCACCGGCGACAAGGTGGTGTGGCGTGCCGGCAACCAGGGCATCGGCGTCATCGTCGCGCAGTTGCCGCGCAGCACCGAACTGCGTCGCCCCGACAGCCGTGGGCAGCTCAAGCCGGTGGCGGCCAACGTCGACATGATCGTGATCGTGTTCGCGCCGCTGCCCGAGCCCCATGCCAACCTGATCGACCGCTACCTGGTCGCGGCTGAGCATGCTGGTATCCGTCCGTTGCTGCTGCTGAACAAATTCGACCTGATCGACGAGCAGAACGCCCCGGCGCTCAATGCGTTGCTGGCGGTCTACCGCACCCTGGGCTACCCGGTGCTGGAAGTGTCGGCTCACCACGGCAACGGCATGGAACAGCTGCAACAGCAGTTGGACGGGCGGATCAGCGTGTTCGTCGGCCAGTCAGGCGTGGGCAAGTCGTCGCTGGTCAACAGCCTGTTGCCGGAAGTCGAAACCCGCGTGGGCCCGCTGTCTGAACTGTCCGGCCAGGGCACCCACACCACCACCACCGCGCGGTTGTTCCACTTCCCGGGCGGCGGCGAGTTGATCGACTCGCCGGGTATTCGTGAGTTCGGCCTGGGCCACGTCAGCCGCAGCGATGTGGAGGCCGGCTTCATCGAGTTCAACGACCTGATCGGCACCTGCCGCTTCCGCGACTGCAAACACGATCGCGAGCCGGGTTGTGCGTTGCTCAAGGCACTGGAAGATGGGCGCGTGCAGCAGCAGCGGATGAACAGCTATCGGTCGATTATTGCGAGCTTGCCCGAGAGCAGTTATTGACGGTCAATTTCTTGATACACATAAACCAGGGTGCTGAACGCCCTAGCCCATTGATTTAACAGGAGCGGGCATCAAGAATCCGGATCAACTGGGTGGCTGATACGCACAAGCCAGCTTGTATTCGGATTTCCTGATGCTCATAATTGCTCCGTCACCAGCGAAAGCTGGCAGGAGTCTGGATCCTTTTCGGGGTTGATCCAGCGGCGCAGAAGGGGCGAAGCAAGCTCCGCTGCGTGTCGAATGAAGCCGCCTTCGGGCGGCTTTGCTTTTTGTGGGGAATTAACATTTGGCTCTCTACTATCACCCCAAACAAGGCGACGTTTTGCTGTGTGACTTCACCCGAGGTTTTGTTGCACCGGAAATGCTGAAGATCCGCAAGGTTGTCGTGATATCGCCTACCGCGACCCACAATCGCAAGCTCTGCACCGTGGTGCCAATCTCCTCTACTGCACCAGCGACCCAATACGACTGGCACCATTTGCTACGCACCAATCCACTTCAGTCCGATGGTTATAAAGAGCTATGGGTGAAGTGCGACATGATTTATACCGTCAGCTTTGAGCGCCTCGACAAGTTGCATAGAAAGACTCGCACCAAAGGTCGGGAGTACTTCGTCCCGCGCCTGTGCGCCGACGACATGCGAGGCGTAGTCAGTGGTGTCAAAGCGTACCTCCCACTTTGAACACACACGAAAACGCCCCGAATGATCGGGGCGTTTTCGTTACCAGCGCATAGATCAATTATGACCCCGGTGCAGGCGCCGTAGGGTCCTTGACACCCCCATCATCAAACAGGTTCAGCTTCTGGCGCAGCTCATGAGCCGGCAGCGGCTCCTGCTCCGGCGGCAGGGCGTTGGGGTCGGCCGGCACTTCGCCTGGCGCACCGTCGCCCTGGGTCGGTGCCGGTGGCGGTGGTTGATCGCCTTCAATCGCACGCTGGGCTTTTTTGGTCAGCACCACGATATCAATGCGGCGGTTGACCGGGTTGAACGGGTCTTTGGGATCAAACAGCTGCGAGGAGGCAAAGCCCACCACGCGCGCCACTTGCGGGTCCGGGTAGCTGCCGGCTACCAGCGCACGCCGGGCGGCATTGGCGCGGTTGGCCGAGAGTTCCCAGTTGCCGAAATCGCCCTGGCCCGCGTAGGGCTTGGCGTCGGTATGCCCGCTGATGCTGATCTTGTTCGGCACCGCCTTGATGGTGTCAGCCATGGCCAGCAGGATGTCTTCAAAGTACGGCTTCAAGCGCGCACTGCCAGAGTCGAACATCGGCCGGTTGGCCGCATCGGTAATCTGGATGCGCAGCCCCTCGGGGGTGATCTCGAAAGAAATCTGGTCCTTGAACTTCAGCAACTGTGGGTTTTCTTCAACCTTGTTCTGCAATTCCTGCAGCAACAGTTCCAGACGCTCCTGTTCGACCTGTTCGGCCATGGACTCGACAGTGTCGCGCTCAATCGGAATTTTTTCCTGGGGCGACTCCGTTTGCACTTCCGGGTTGATGGTGCGCTCGGGCGCCAGTTCCGGCGAGCCGCCCAGGTCAATGACAAACGGAGTGCCGCTTTCCGAAAAGCCAATCGGGTCTTTGAAGTAGCCGGCGATGGCGATCTTCTGTTCTGGCGTAGCGGTGGACATCAGCCACAGCACCAGGAAGAACGCCATCATCGCCGTGGCAAAGTCGGCGAAGGCGATTTTCCAGGCACCGCCATGGTGCCCCGCAGCGAAGCGCTTGACGCGCTTGATGATGATCGGCTGGTTGTTTTCCATGGCTTAGCGACCGCGAACCGCTTGTTCCAGCTCGGAGAAACTCGGGCGATGTTTGGGGTACAGCACCTTGCGCCCAAACTCCACGGCCAGCGACGGCGGCATGCCCGACGCCGATGCCACCAGGCACGCCTTGATCGCTTCGTAGAGGTTGATCTCTTCCTTGGCATCGTGGGCCAGGGAAGTGGCGAGCGGGCCGAAGAAACCGTAGGCGGCAAGAATACCGAAGAAGGTCCCCACCAGCGCCGCACCTACGTGCATGCCGATGGCCGCCTGATCGCCCTCGCCCAGGGAGGCCATGGTCACCACGATGCCCAGTACCGCCGCGACAATACCGAAACCGGGCATGCCGTCGGCGATGCCGGTCACGGCGTGGGAAGGATGCTCCAGTTCTTCCTTAAGGCTGAACAACTCCATGTCGAACAGGCCTTCCAGCTCGTGGGGCGCCATGTTGCCGGAGGACATGATGCGCAGGTAATCACAGATATACGCGGTCATGCGCTCGTCTTTGAGCACGGCCGGGTACTTGGCAAAAATCGGGCTGGCCGCGGCGTCTTCGATATCGCCTTCGATCGCCATCATGCCTTCGCGGCGGCTCTTGTTGAGGATCTCGTAGATCAGCCCCAGCACTTCCAGATAAAACGTGTGGGAGAAGCGCGAGCTGAACATGCCCAAGGACTTCTTGACCACGTGCATGGTCATATAGCCTGGGTTGGCCTGCAAAAATGCGCCGAACGCGGCACCGCCGATAATCAGCACCTCAAAAGGCTGGATCAGTGCGGCGATTTTACCGTGGGAGAGGACGTACCCTCCGAGCACACTTGCGATGACGACAATGATGCCGATAATTTTAGCCATAGGAGAGGGGTACTTGCGCCGTCGGGTTCATGGACATATTGGGTGCAGCAGAAAACTCTTGTTCTACTTATCGGCAAAACTGCGCCAGACTATAGCCCGTTAAGGCGAAAAGCCAATTCGGCCCGTTCCGGGCGTGTTGAACGCAAGTGATGATCGCGCCCCAATCATGGCAATTGAAACGACAGTCCCAACGAACCGCCCCACTACCCTCGCCGCTTGGATCAAGTGCCTGGACGACGTGCTGCTGCCCGTGCCCCAGGCCAGTCATGAGCGCGTGTGCAAAGCTATTCGCGATAGCCGCAGTTCATTGCGAGATATTGCGGAGCTGATGCAAGACAGCCCGGCCCTCGTGCTGAGCGTGATGCGCGAAGCCAACAGCCAAGCCCATGGTAGCCTGGCCGAACCTGCGGAAAACCTTGAAGTCGCGCTTAACCGTCTTGGCCTCAAACGTGCCGAGGAGCTGCTGGCGCGCCTGCCTTCGGTACCCGCCCGGGAAATCCCCGTGGCCTTGCGTCAACTGCTGCTGATCAGCCAGCACGCATCCCAGCAAGCCAACGGTTTGTTCGGCAGTCGCCTGGCGCGGTTGTGGCAGGACATCCACTGGGGCAGCCTGCTGTTTTTGTCGCCACTGTGGCCGATGGCCGTCGCCTACCCCAAGCTTCTGGAGGAGTGGGAGTTGCGGGTGATCCATAAAGGCCAATCGGCGCGTCAGGTCGAGCAACAGCTGTTCGGCGTGCGTTTGCTTGACCTGTGCCTGGGCTTGACCGAAGCCTGGCACCTGCCGATCTGGGTTTCACAGGGCTACAAGTTGCTGTTGGCCGAGCAACGCCTGCTGGTCAAGGCGCTGCACATTGCCCGCCAAGACGATGCCCTGCGCCACCAGCAATTGCTCGATGCCGAGCCCAACCTACGACGCTGGCTGAACCAGCCGGCCAACACCGTGTTGCTGGCCAATGGCCTGGCGATGTCGGCCCAGGAATCCTGGACCTGCGCGCACACCGAGCGCTGGCAATACCTGACGGCGCTGTACCTGCAAGCGCCATTGAGCGATGTGCAACAGCAAGCCCACCAGCAAGCGGTGACCAGCGCTCGTACCACCTTGATGCCCGACCTCTGGCACCCGGCGCTGTCGCTGATCTGGCCGTGGCATGTGCAGAAGGTCCATCGCGGCTTGTTGCCTGCACCGCCTCCGACTGCCGAAGCCTTGGCCGTGTGGCGCACGCGATGCACCGAGTTGCTGGTGGAGCCGAGCCGCTTTGCCAACGCTATGCACTTGACCACTTGCGCCAAGGAAGCTCTGGTTGCCAGTGGCATGCAGCGGGTACTGATATTCATGGCCGATCGCGCCTTGAGCACCTTGCGCGTGCACCAGGCCGACGGCCTGCCCAAGGACGCAGCTCACCTGAGCCTGGATGTGGTCAACAGCACGTTGCTGCAACGCCTGCTGGAAAAGTCCGCCCAGGTACGCCTGAACCCCGACAACCATGCGCAGTTTTCCGCCTTGCTGCCACCGATCCTGCGTCGCTTGTTTATCGGCGAGCACCTGCTGTTGCGCTCACTGAGCTGCAACGGCCGCGTGGTCATGCTGATCGTGGCGGACCAAGGCGGCGGGCCGTTCTCGGAAACCACCGTGCAGGCGTTCGGCAAAACCGCCCAATGCATCGAGAAAGCCCTGCACAGCTTTACCAACCGCAGCGGCTGATGCTTGCGCTACAATCACCGGCCTTTATCGCCAACATTTGTGCCCAGGAGACCTCACATGCCTGACTTCTCTGGCTTGCCGCTGGTGATCGAATCCGCCGACCTGTTGAGTCGCCTCGATTCCAAGCACTTGATATTGGTGGACCTCACCAGTGCCGCCCGCTACGCCGAAGGGCATATCCCCGGCGCGCATTTCGTTGACCCCAAGCGCACCCAACTGGGCCAGCCACCCGCACCCGGGCTGCTGCCGAGCAAGGCCGACCTGGAAAAACTGTTCGGCGAACTGGGCCACACCCCGGACGCCACCTATGTGGTCTATGACGACGAAGGCGGCGGTTGGGCCGGGCGCTTTATCTGGATGCTCGACGTGATCGGCCACCAGAAATATCACTACCTCGACGGCGGCCTGCTGGCATGGCTGGAGGAAGGGCACCCGCTTTCCACCGATGTGCCCCCGGCAGCCGGCGGCCCGGTCAGCCTCACGCTGCACGACGGCCCTACCGCCACCCGTGAGTACCTGCAAAGCCGTCTCGGTGCGGCCGACCTGGGGATCTGGGACGCTCGTGGCCCGCTGGAGTATTCCGGCGAGAAAGTGCTCGCAGCCAAGGGCGGCCACATTCCCGGCGCGGTGAACTTCGAATGGACCGCCGGCATGGACAAGGCGCGCAACCTGCGTATTCGCCGTGACATGCCGCAGATCCTCGAAGACCTCGGGCTGACCAAAGACAAAGAAATCATCACCCACTGCCAGACTCACCACCGCTCTGGCTTCACCTACCTGGTGGCCAAGGCGCTCGGTTATCCGCGAGTCAAAGGTTATGCCGGTTCCTGGGGCGAATGGGGCAACCACCCCGACACCCCCGTTGAGATTTAAGGTTTAAGGACAGTTATGAAAAAGCAGTTGTTTATCCTCAGCCAGTACTTGCTGCCGCACCACTTGCTGTCGCGCCTGGCCGGCTGTATCGCCGAGTGCCGCGTGCGCTGGTTCAAGAACGCCTTCACTGCCTGGTTCGCCAAGCGCTACCAGGTGGACATGTCCCAGGCCCTGGTGGAAGACCTGAGCGCCTACGAGCACTTCAACGCCTTCTTCACCCGCGCGCTGAAAGACGGTGCCCGCCCGTTGGATCCAACCCCAGGCGCAGTCCTGAGCCCTGCCGACGGCGCGGTCAGCCAGCTAGGCCCGATCGAACATGGCCGTATCTTCCAGGCCAAGGGCCACAGCTTCAGCGTGCTGGAACTGCTCGGTGGCGATGCGGCGATGGCTGCGCCGTTCATGGGCGGCGAGTTCGCGACTATTTACCTGTCGCCCAAGGACTACCACCGGGTGCACATGCCATTGGCCGGTACCCTGCGCGAGATGGTGTATGTGCCGGGTCGGATTTTCTCGGTCAACCAGACCACCGCCGAAAACGTGCCGGAGTTGTTCGCCCGTAACGAGCGTGCTGTCTGCTTGTTCGACACCGAACGCGGCCCGATGGCCGTGGTGTTGGTGGGTGCGATGATCGTTGCTTCGATTGAAACCGTGTGGGCAGGCTTGGTGACGCCGCCCAAGCGCGAGCTGAAAACCTTTCGCTACGACGAAGCCGCCCGCGCGCCGATTCATCTGGAAAAAGGTGCGGAACTGGGTCGTTTCAAACTGGGATCGACCGCCATCGTGCTGTTCGGGCCGGACCAGGTGAAGTGGGCTGAGGAGCTGGCAGCGGGTACGCCGGTGCAGATGGGCCAGGGTATCGCACTGCCAAAAGCCTGATATTGCAGTTGATCGTTCCCACGCTCCGCGTGGGAATGCAGCCCGAGGCGCTCTGCGCCCAAAGCGTGACGCAGAGCGTCACTGGAGGCGTTCCCACGCGGAGCGTGGGAACGCCTCCAGTGACAGTGAGATCGGCTTATAGCTGACCGTCGCGGTCACGCAAGCCCAGCAGGTACAGCACGCCATCCAACCCCAAGGTCGAAATCGCCTGCTTGGCCGATTGCTTGACCAACGGCTTGGCACGGAACGCCACGCCCAACCCGGCAATCGCCAGCATCGGTAGGTCATTGGCGCCGTCGCCGACCGCGATGGTCTGCTCCAGACGCAAGCCTTCCTTGTGGGCCAATTCCTTGAGCAGGTCGGCCTTGCGTTGCGCGTCGACGATCGGCTCCACCGCCACGCCAGTCACTTTGCCATCCACCACTTCCAGCTCGTTGGCGAATACATAGTCAATGCCCAGCTTGGCCTGCAACTGCTTGGCGAAGTAAGTGAAGCCGCCGGACAGGATGGCGGTCTTGTAGCCCAGGCGCTTGAGTTCGGCGAACAGGGTTTCTGCGCCTTCAGTCAGGCGCAGCGACGCGCCGATCGAATCCAGCACGCCCACGTCCAGGCCCTTGAGCAGCGCCAGACGCTCCTTGAAGCTGGCACGGAAATCCAGCTCGCCGGCCATCGCGCGCTCAGTAATCTCAGAAACTTGCTCGCCCACACCGGCCGCTTTGGCCAACTCGTCGATGACTTCGGCTTCGATCAAGGTGGAGTCCATGTCGAACACCGCCAGACGGCGGTTGCGACGGAACAGGGAGTCTTCCTGGAAAGCGATATCGACATTCAGCTCCTGGGCCACGCTCAGGAAGTCGGCGCGCAGCGCTTGCGCGTCAGCCGGTTCGCCGCGTACGGAGAACTCGATGCAGCCCTTGCCTTTGTCGGCCGGAGTGTCCAATGGCATGCGACCCGACAGACGGTCGATATGGTCGATATTCAATCCGTACTGCGCGGTAATGGAGCTGACGCGCTGCAGCTGCTCAGCCGTTACCTTGCGGGTCAACAGCGTGACAATATGGCGCTTTTTGCCCTGACCTTCGACCCAGTGCTGGTAGTCAGCTTCGGACACCGGGGTGAAACGCACCTGTTGATCGAGCTTATACGCCGTAAACAGGATGTCCTTGAGTACCGAGGAGGCCTGTTCGGTGCTGGGGATTTCCACCAGGATGCCGAACGACAAGGTGTCGTGGATCACCGCCTGGCCGATGTCGAGAATGTTCACACCACCCTGGGCCAGGACGCCGGTAATGGCTGCGGTGAGACCCGGTCGGTCTTCACCCGTGATGTTGATCAGGACAATTTCGCGCAAAGCGCACCCCCAGGCTGGAAAAAAACCGCATTCTACCCACTTTCAGTGACCATCGGGCACAGCCAGCGCTTTGCCGGCCATGGGCCTGTCGCTATACTGCGCGTCAACTTCACGGACCAAGAGCCGAGCGCAAGTGAACCGGCCCACGCCAGTAAAAACCGATAACTTCTTCCTGCTGATCTTCCGGGCACTGCGCCATCGCCGTGTACCGATTGCATTGCGCATCGCCAGCCATAACGTGATCCTGGTCGCTCTGGCCCTGGTGATCTACGCCTGCGTGATGGGTTTGCAGTTCAAGCAGGCCATGCACGAGCAGGCTGATGCCCTGGGCGCAAGCCTGACAACCCAGACCGCCACTTCGGCGACTGAGTTGCTGGTGTCCAACGACATCCTCAGCCTCAACGTGTTGCTCAACAACCTGACCAAGAACCCGCTGGTGGCCCACGCCGCTATCTATAGCGTGGACAACCGGATCATGGCCGAGGCCGGGCAGCGCCCGAAAAACGGCCTGCTCGGTGAGGCCGAAGGCCTGTACCAGAGCAATATTACGTTCCAGGACGTGAAGGCCGGCCAACTGCGTATCAGCCTTGATATGCAACAGTTCCAGCAGCCGATGACCATCAGCCTGCAAAGCATGGGCATCCTGAGCGCGATCCTGCTGGCTTTGGCCCTGGCCTTGAGCCTGCGCCTGGGTCGGCATATTTCCACGCCGTTGATGCAACTGCGCATCTGGCTGCGGGATATCGACGAACACACCCCGGCTACCGATCGCCAGGATGAAATCGGCGACCTCGCGCGCCAGCTCCACGCCAGCTTTGCCCCGGAGCCGAAAGCGCCTGAAGTCGAGCCCGAGCCTGAGTACGACGACACCGAGGACTACAACGACGAGCCTGAGTTTGAAGTGCGCGACCTGCGCGACCCAGGCTTCGATGACAGCGCCCCGGTGGCCGGCCTCAAGCCTGCACCGCGCCATGTGATCAAGGCCGAGGAAGACGAGCTGGACGACGAAGACCCGTTCGCCGACCTGCGCGACACCTCGGCAGTAGCACCGCTTGCCGCACCGAAACCGGTTGTGGTCAAGAACGCCGAGCCGCAGCACAGTGCCGTACTTGCCGTGCAACTGGGTGCCCAGGAGCAACTGCGCCGCCTGCCCCGTGCCCGCCTGACCGAACTGCTCGAACGCTACCGCGACTGCCTCGACCAGGCCGCTTCGCTCTACCAGAGCGAACTGCATACCCTGAACGATGGCAGCACGTTGATGCTGTTCCACAGCGAAGACAGTGGCGAAGACTACCTGACCAATGCCATCTGCTGCGGCGAACTGCTGCGCGCCCTGGGCCACGCCCTGCAGATCGAAGTGGCCGACAGCGGCATTACCCTGCAACTGCAGCTGGGCCTGACCGTGGGTGACGACCTGTTTGGCATGAGCCAGATCGACCTGCTGCTCACTGAAATCGCCCAGGATGCCCTGGCCCTGTCCCAGCACAGCCGCAACCTGCTGTTGGTGGAGCGCAAGATCAGCGAAGACACACTGATCCGCCAACGCGCGCGTATCCGCCCGATTGCCAGCCCTGAGGGGGCCAGCTGTGTGGAGCGATTGATGGAGCCGTATCCGTCGATGCTGGAGCGACAGTTGGCGCGGATGCACGAGACCCGTAAGCCCTGAGGCTAAGGCCTTTTGTAGGAGCGAGCTTGCTCGCGAAAAACTCACAGACGCCGCGTTTATTCAGAAAGCACGCGTTATCGTTGACGCTTTTCGCGAGCAAGCTCGCTCCTACAGAGCAGCCCAATAAAAAGGCCCGCTTATTCAGCGGGCCTTTTGTTTGTGCGCGATTCAGATCAGAACCTGAACACTTCCAAGTCCGTACGAATCGGCGTGGCCATCGGCATCTTCGGTTTTTCCGGGGCCGCAGGCTTGGCCTGGGCCGGGGCCTGTTTACGCGGTTGCACTTCGGCAATTGGTGGCTGGTTGGCCAATGGCTTGAGTGCCACCGACAACTGCTGCGCCAGGTGCTGCAACAGCACACCCTGGGCCTGGACCTGGGACGCGGTGGTGCCGGCGTGTTCTTCCTGCAGGTGCACAATGCGGTTGTCCCGCACCTGCCCGCGACGGTCGATCAGGCGCCACTGCGCATCCAGGATCGCCGGTTGCGACTTGCCGGAATCCAGCCGCGTAATGGTCAGCAACACCTGTACATCCGGAGTGAACCCGGAGGGCCCCGGTGCCAGGACCACACGCTGGCTGTCCAGCTGGCCGGCGACCTGACGCAACATCAACTGGTTGATATCCGACGACAGGCTACCGGCCCAACGACCATCTGTGGAACCTTGCAGGCTGCCGTCGCTCTGACGTTGAAGCAGGGTTTCGCGTTGCAGGTAATCGGCAACGACCACCGGCCCCAGCAATACTGCCATGCCAGCGGTTTGGGCTGGCTGAGCCGGACTTCCGCTGTCCAGCTGGTACAGCGACACGGGTTGGTGTGTGCTGCAACCCGCCAACCCCAAAAGGCCAGCGAGCATCAAAAATAGAGGAAGGCGTGGAGCAGTCATCATCCCATCCAAGTGGCTGCCACAAGGCGAACCACAATGTAATACTAAAAATAACCTGAACACGCTCGGCCACGCCGGCGCTGGAAAGGCCATATCATCCGTGAATATGCGCCATGACTCCAGCGCGAAAGCATCGATCTACGCGTTAAATCGTAGATCGAGGCCTCTAGTACCGATTAAACCGGCGTTTCGACCAGCAAGGCATCCACTCGCTGGAAACCTCGTGGCAGTTTGTTACCCCGCCGGCCACGCTCACCCTTGTAGTGTTCTAGGTCGTCAGGGCGCAATGACAACGTGCGCTTGCCAGCCTGGAGCACCAGGGTAGAGCCTTCCGGGATGACGGCGATGTCAGTCACATACTCTTCGCGACTGGCCACCCGGTCACCGGGAATCCCGATAATCTTGTTGCCTTTACCCTTGCCCAGCTGCGGCAAGTCGCTGATCTTGAACACCAGCAAGCGCCCTTCGGTGGTCACCGACGCCAGCCAGTTGCTTTCACGGTCCTCCACCGGCCTTGGCAGAATCACCTTGGCGTTGTTCGGCAGGCTCAACAGCGCCTTGCCCGCCTTGTTTTTGGCCTGCAGGTCTTCGCCCTTGACCACGAAGCCGTAACCGGCGTCGGAGGCGATGACATACAGCGAATCGTCATCCGGCAACAGCACGCACTCGAAATTCGCCCCCGGTGGCGGCGTAAGGCGCCCGGTCAACGGCTCGCCCTGCCCCCGTGCAGACGGCAGGGTGTGGGCCGGCACCGAATAACTGCGCCCCGTCGAATCGATAAACACCGCAAACTGATTAGAGCGCCCCGCGGCAGCGGTCTTGAAGCCATCACCGGCTTTGTACGAAAGGCCGGTGGCGTCAATATCATGCCCTTTGGCGGAGCGAACCCAACCCTTTTCCGACAAAACGACGGTAATTTTCTCGTTGGGCAACAGCTCGGTTTCGGTCAGCGCCTTGGCTTCAGCGCGCTCGACGATAGGCGAGCGACGGTCATCGCCATAGGTTTCTGCGTCTTTGATCAGTTCGCTGCGCACCAGCTTCTTGAGCTTGGCTTCGCTGCCCAGCAGGGCTTGCAGCTTGGCTTGTTCCTTGAGCAGCGCATCCTGCTCGTCGCGCAGCTTCATTTCTTCCAGACGTGCCAACTGGCGCAAGCGGGTGTCGAGGATGTAGTCCGCCTGGATTTCGCTCAGCTCGAAACGCGCGATCAGCTCGGCCTTCGGGTGCTCGGCGGTACGGATGATATGAATCACTTCATCCAGGTTGAGGTAGGCAATCAGCAAACCGTCCAACAGGTGCAGACGGCGCTCGACCTTGTCGAGGCGAAATTGCAGGCGGCGACGCACGGTCTGCACGCGGAATTCCAGCCATTCCACCAGCAGATTGCGCAGGTTCTTCAACTGCGGCTTGCCGTCCAGGCCAATGATGTTGACGTTGACACGGTAGCTGGACTCTAGGTCGGTGCTGGCAAACAAGTGCTGCATCAGCACTTCATGATCCACCCGGCTGTTGGTCGGGATGATCACGATGCGGCACGGGTTCTCGTGGTCGGACTCGTCACGCAGGTCGGTCACTTGCGGCAACTTCGACGGCTTGGCCTGCATCAACGCGGCGATTTGCTCCAGCACCTTGGCACCCGATACCTGGTGCGGCAGCGCGGTCACAATAATGTCGCCGTCTTCGATGTGGTACACGGCGCGCATACGCACCGAGCCCTTGCCGGTTTCGTACATCTTCAGCAGGTCGGCGCGCGGCGTGATGATTTCTGCTTCGGTCGGGTAATCCGGGCCCTGGATATGCTCGCACAGCTGCTCGACCGTAGCCTTGGGCTCATCCAGCAAGCGCACGCAGGCGGTGGCGACTTCGCGCAGGTTGTGCGGCGGCACGTCGGTGGCCATGCCGACCGCAATACCGGTGGTGCCATTGAGCAGGATATTCGGCAAACGCGCCGGCAAAACCAGAGGTTCGTCGAGGGTGCCGTCAAAGTTCGGGCCCCAGTCGGCCGTGCCCTGGCCCAGCTCGCTGAGCAGCACTTCGGAATAACGCGACAGCCGCGCCTCGGTGTAACGCATGGCGGCGAAGGATTTGGGGTCATCCGGTGCACCCCAGTTACCCTGGCCGTCCACCAGGGTATAGCGGTAGCTGAACGGCTGGGCCATCAGCACCATGGCTTCATAGCACGCCGAATCGCCGTGGGGGTGGAATTTACCCAGCACGTCACCGACAGTACGCGCCGATTTCTTGTGCTTGGAATCAGCGTCCAGGCCCAACTCACTCATGGCGTAGATAATGCGCCGTTGCACGGGCTTCAGGCCGTCGCCGATATGCGGCAAGGCACGGTCCATGATCACGTACATGGAGTAGTTGAGGTAGGCATTTTCGGTGAATTCAGCCAGCGACCGGCGTTCTACGCCATCTAAACTGTCTGCGAGGATGTCACTCATGCGGGCCTCATCATGGGGTAAGGCGCAGCGGAACTGCCGCTGCGCTGATTCAATTCAAAAAAATCTCGATTCATGGCTGGGCACTCCAGCCGCCGTCCGGGGCGGCGAAACGATAGACCATCGGACGTTTTTCACCATCGGCACGCGGGCCGAAATTGTTGTCGATCCCGACCCAGGCACCGTCGGCATCCACCAACAGGGCTTCAGCCAGGCCATACGACTGGGGGTAACGTCGCTGCGGCGTCAGGGCTTCGTCGGCAAACGACCAGCACTGCTCAACCTTGGCCGTGAGCGGGTCGCGCCGGCAGATCTGGAACGCATTGCGCTCCAGGGTAAACAGCTTGCCGTTGAACAGCGACAAGTCGGCAAAGTCCTTGGACACGGCCTTGGCGTTGGGGAACTGCGCCGGCTGCACTTCCTGGCCGGCCTCGCTCAACAATACACAACGACCATCGCAATCCCATACGCTCTGCCCACGCTTGATCGAGACCAGGCCACGGCGTTCGCGCTCGGCAGCCAGCCAGATCTGATTGCCTTCAGGGTTCACCGCCAGGCCTTCGAACAAGGCATTAAAGTGCAGCAACATGCCACTGGCCCTGGCTTCACGCACCATGCCCGGCGCGATTTTCAACCATTCGGGCGCGCCCGTCGCGGGCACCTGCAACACCGCGGCATGGGCTTCGCTGACAATGTAGCGGTTACCTGCGGCATCACAGCTGATGCCTTCAAAGTCCAGGTCACCGCCGCGTATAAACGAAGCGGCCTTGGTGCGCGAACGCAAGCCCCAAGGCAGGCCGGACTCGGGCACGGGCGGCACGTCGATCTTCAGCGCTTGCGCGCTCCAGGCCGGCGCACGGGTATCCAGGCGGTAGATCTGGTCATCATCGCGGTCCGAAACCGTCCACAGCTCGTTGTCACATAACGCCAGGCCCGACAGGTTCCCGCCGCGCATGCCGTCCACCGGGTGTTCCGAGACCAGCTTGAGCTCTGCCATGGGCGCGGCAGCCACCTGGGTGACCGCCAGCCCGCTCAACATCAGGATCGCCAGGGCGACGCCTGTGCGCATCAGCCCAGTACCTCGGCCAGGTTGCCTTTGGATTCAAGCCAGGTCTTGCGGTCGCCGGCGCGTTTCTTCGCCAGCAGCATGTCCATCATTTCCGAGGTGGCGGCGAAGTCTTCCAGGGTCAACTGCACCAGGCGCCGGGTGTTCGGGTCCATGGTGGTTTCGCGCAGTTGCGGCGGGTTCATTTCACCCAGGCCCTTGAATCGCGTGACCTGTGGCTTGCCGCGTTTCTTCTCGGCCACCAGGCGGTCAAGGATGCCATCGCGCTCGGCTTCGTCCAGGGCGTAGAAAATTTCCTTGCCCAGGTCGATGCGGTACAGCGGCGGCATGGCGACATAGACGTGACCGGCATCCACCAACGGGCGGAAATGCTGCACGAACAACGCGCACAGCAAGGTAGCAATGTGCAGGCCGTCAGAGTCGGCGTCGGCGAGGATACAGATCTTGCCGTAGCGCAACTGGCTCATGTCTGCCGCGCCCGGATCGACGCCGATGGCGACCGCGATGTTATGCACTTCCTGGCTGGCCAGCACTTCGCTGCCATCGACTTCCCAGGTGTTGAGGATCTTGCCGCGCAACGGCAGGATCGCCTGGAACTCCTTGTCCCGCGCTTGCTTGGCGGAACCGCCGGCGGAGTCACCTTCCACCAGGAACAGCTCGGAACGCATCGGGTCTTGCCCGGCGCAATCGGCCAGTTTGCCCGGCAGTGCCGGGCCCTGGGTGATGCGCTTGCGCTCGACCTTCTTGCTGGCTTTCAAGCGACGGCCGGCGTTGTTGATCGCCAGTTCCGCCAGGGCCAGGCCCAGCTCGGGGTGCTCGTTGAGCCACAGGCTGAACGCGTCCTTGACCACGCCAGAGACAAACGCCGCCGCCTCGCGGGACGACAGGCGCTCTTTGGTCTGGCCGGAAAATTGCGGTTCCTGCATCTTCATCGACAGCACGAACGCGATGCGCTCCCACACGTCTTCCGGCGCCAGTTTGACGCCGCGCGGCAACAGGCTGCGGTATTCGCAGAATTCACGCATGGCATCCAGCAAGCCTTGGCGCAAACCGTTGACGTGGGTGCCGCCCTGGGCCGTGGGGATCAGGTTGACGTAGCTTTCCTGCACGCTGTCGCCACCTTCGGGCAACCACAGCAGCGCCCAGTCCACCGCTTCTTTATTACCCGACAGGCTGCCGCAGAACGGCTCGTTGGGCAGGCGTTCGAAGTCGCTGACCGAGTCTTCCAGGTAAGAGCGCAGGCCGTCTTCGTAGTGCCACTCGACCTTCTCGCCGGTACCTTTGTCTTCAAAGCTGACCAGCAGCCCCGGGCACAACACAGCCTTGGCCTTGAGCACGTGCTTGAGGCGGCTGATGGAGAATTTGGGCGAATCGAAATACTTGGGGTCCGGCGCAAAGTACACGCTGGTGCCGGTGTTGCGCTTGCCCACGGTGCCGATCACTTCCAGGTCGGTGGCTTTGTAGCCATCGGCGAAAGTCATCTGGTACTCGTTGCCATCGCGCTTGACCTTGACCCGCACCAGGGTCGACAGCGCGTTGACCACGGAAATACCCACGCCGTGCAAACCGCCGGAGAACTGGTAGTTCTTGTTGGAGAACTTGCCGCCGGCATGCAGCTTGGTAAGGATCAGCTCGACGCCCGGCACACCCTCTTCGGGGTGAATGTCCACCGGCATGCCACGACCGTCGTCGGACACTTCCAGGGAATGGTCGGCGTGAAGGATGACTTGCACCGACTTGGCGTGCCCGGCCAAGGCTTCGTCGACGCTGTTGTCGATGACTTCCTGGGCAAGGTGGTTCGGCCGACTGGTGTCGGTGTACATGCCGGGGCGTTTGCGCACCGGGTCGAGGCCCGAGAGGACTTCGATGGCGTCGGCGTTATAAGAGCTAGCGCTGGGAGTGGCCATGGGGTCTCGTCGTGAGTCGTTCGATTAAAAAGTGACCTGCGATTTTCTACAGTGACGAAAAATCGAAGGATTGAAACTGATCTGCGCCAATGCCGGCAAAGCACAACAGTGCCGGCAATTGCTGGGCGAACCCCTGGTAACCATGGTCGCCACCGGCCTGGATGCGCAAGGCGCAGGCCCGGTAATACTGTTGGGCCAGGCGATAATCCAGGGTTTCGTCCCCGGTCTGCAACCACACCTGATAACGCGCGGCATCCTGGGGAGCCGGTACTTCCAGCTCGGCCAGGGCCGTGACGTGGTCCTGTGTCAATTCCCAGGTCTCATCGGTGTAGAGGTTCTTCTGGGTGCCCAGGTAACCGTCGAACATCCGATGGGGGCTGACCGCCGGGTTGACCAGCAGCGCCTTGAGGCCATGGCGTTCGGCAAGATGGGTTGCATAGTAGCCGCCGAGTGAGCTGCCGACCAGCAGTGGCCGGCCCAGTTGCGCAATCGCTTGCTCCAATTGAAGAATTGCCTGACGAGGGTGGTGATGCAGCGCCGGCACACGCAGCTGGTCGGACAGGCCAAGGGCATCCATCACAGTGGTCAACTGGCTGGCCTTGTTGGAAGCCGGCGCACTGTTGAAACCGTGGATATACAGGATCGAAGCGGACATGCCGGGCTCTCCGTGCTGAGGCCAAAGAGGCGCAGTTTACAGGGAATGCAGGCAGAAGCGGACCCAATGTGGGAGCTGGCTCGCCTGCGATGGCGGCGATTGAGTCAACGAGTCAGCGCCAGGTACACCGTCATCGCAGGCAAGCCAGCTCCCACCTTTTGATCAGTGTTTGCAGGCCTTAATAGCCGTTGCTGCCGTAATCGACCGTAAAAGCGAAGCCTTTGACCCGTTCCACCCCCGTTTCCAACCGTCCGTCGCCATGCAAGCGCAACCAGCGATACCCCGGTGCCTGCTCGCTGACCTGGAAATCCTCACTTCCCGGCGCAAACTGGATACAGGTAGACGGCGAAGCCAGCAGCCGCACACCGTCGCGCTCGCTGTCGATCTCCTGATGCACATGCCCCCACAGCAATGCCTTGGTCTGCGGAAAGCGCTCAAGCACTGCAAACAGCGCTTCGGGGTTGCGCAGGCCGATCGGTTCCATCCACGCACAGCCGACGGGCACCGGATGATGGTGGAAACACACCAGGTGATGGCGGCCCGGCGCCTCGCTCAAGGCCTGCGCCAGCAGTTGCAGTTGCGCGTCTTGCAGGTAGCCCGGCACCGACCCTGGTACCGCCGAATCCAACAGAGTGATACGCCAGTTGCCGATATCCACCACCGGTTCGAGCAAATCACTGTGCATGGCAGCCTGGGCCATGACCTGCGGTTCGTCGTGGTTGCCAGGAATCCAGCGCGCCGGAGCGCCAAGGGACGCGGTCAAATCGCGAAACTGCTGGTAGGACGCCAGCGTGCCATCCTGGGACAGGTCGCCGGTCGCCAGTATCAGGTCGATGGCCGGCTGTTGCGCGCGCACCAGCTCGACTACCCGCTGCAGGCTTTCACGGGTGTTCATGCCCAGCAGCGTGGCGTCAGCGTCAGCAAACAGATGGCTGTCGGACAACTGCACCAGCAACACGGCATCAGGATTCACGGCGGATACACTCGGCAAGGCGCTCTCCCTGGCAACTACAGGAATGGATAATTGGCGCGATTATGCTGGGGCAGGACACAAAGAGGAAACCCAAGGAAACAGACGCAGTTCACATCTACCGCACCACTTCAAACTCATGGCCCAAGGCCAGGCAGTGGCTGAGCCATTCGCCGAGGAACACATTGAGCTGTGCTTTCTCATCGGGCTGGTGCATGAACACGTTCGGGTAAGGATAGATGCTGCGAAAGCGTCGCGCATGTTCGGCGCTGATCACTTCGGCCATACGCGCGTCGTGGTACACCTGCACTTCCAATTGCGGCACCGGCAACCACGGCAGGCTGTGCTCCTGGCGTACCCGCAGGGTGGTGGTGTAGGGGCAGGTGAGAATGACTTCCAGGGTCAGCACGCCGAGCATCTGGTCGCCGTGGGTGACAGCAATGCGCCGCGCCTGGGGGGCGTGGCGCATGTCCGGGAGCAGGCGCATCAGCCGCGCATAGTTGGCCTCGCAGGCCGCTTGCAGCCCGATCAGGTCAACTCGATAACGTTCCCGTGCCTTTACTGCCATAACCCCCTCACTTCCGCGCGATTAAGCGCAAGCCATTGCAGGGCGATAATGCTGGCTGCGTTGGAAATCTTGCCGTCGCGCACCGCCTGCAAGGCATCTTCGAAGGCCCAGGCGGTGACGCGGATATCTTCTGCTTCTTCTTCCAATCCATGGACCCCACCCGCGCCCGAGCTGTCGCAACGGCCCAGGTACAGGTGGACAAATTCGGTACTGCCGCCAGGCGACGGGAAATACTTGGTGATCGGCCACAGCGCGGAGAATGTCAGCCCAGCTTCCTCTTCGGCCTCGCGGTGTGCAACCTCCTCGGGTTGCTCATCCTTGTCAATCAGGCCGGCGACCATCTCCACCAGCCAGGGGTTATCGGCACGGCCCATGGCGCCGACGCGGAACTGTTCGATCAGCACCACCTCATCGCGCTGCGGGTCGTAGGGCAGCACGCACACGGCGTCATGACGCACGAACACTTCGCGGTTGATCACCCGGCTCATGCCGCCGTCGAATTTTTCATGGCGCAGTTGCACGCGATCGAGCTTGTAGAAGCCTTTATAGGCATTGTCACGCTGAACAATCTCGATCTTGTTCGGTGTCGACTTCGCGATGTCGGTCATGGTGTCCCTCGTTAAGCTCGTGCAATGGGCGCCATCCTAACGCGCCGACGCCCGTTGATGCAGCCCCTTTGCGGTTGCCGGGAGAGGCGGCGAACGTCAAACTCACTGCAATCAGTTTAGTGGCGAACTGGCGGCCACGTTGGCAGTCCAAGCGCTACTCTTTTCGCTTTCCATCGATTTACGAAGGACACACATGTCGCTTTTAAGAATCGCCTCCGTGGCCTGTATTGCTTTGACCCTGGGTGCTTGCCAGAGCCTGTTCCAGCCCGCCTATCTCAAGCCGCTGGACGTTACCACCGACAAGTCGGAGCAGATCAAGCCCGGCTGCGACAGCCCGGCCTGCCCGCTGGTGAACATCGACACCGTGCATTTCCCTGCCGAGCCACAACTGGACAGCCTGGTGGAACAGCGCCTGCTGCAAATGACCCGCACCACGCCTGGCGCCAGCGTGCCGGCGAGCCTGAACGCCTATCGAAACACCTTCCTGCGCGAGTCGCCAGACCGCCACGGCATGTACTTGCAAGCCAAGGTACGTGACCAGCATGACGGACTGGTGATCGTTGAAGTGTCCAGCTACCTGGACACAGGTGTCGCCCACGGCGAGCCAGGCCGCGGGTTTATCAACTATTCACGGATTCTGCATAAGGAACTGACCCTGGCCGACATGCTGTTGCCCGGCCAGGAGCAAGCCTTCTGGAATACCGCTAAAGTTGCCCACAACAGCTGGTTGATCAGCACCAAGATGGACCGCGACCCAGAATTCGTGAAGAGCTGGCCGTTTCAGAAAACCCCGAACGTGGCCCTGACCAGCGGCGGCGTGGTGCTCAAGTACAACGTCAGCACCATCGCCCCTTACGCACAGGGGCTGATCGAAATCACCCTGCCCTATACGCGCCTCACCGGTGTGATCAAGCCTGAACTGGTGCCGGCACGCCGTTGATCGGTTGACGGTTCAAGGGTGTTATTGCAGAGGGAGATTGGGTGTTTGTCGGATCGTTATCGCGGGCAAGCCCGACTCCCACAGGGGACCGTTTGTGAACACAAAATCTGTGTACCACTCGGCCAACTGTGGGAGCCGGGCTTGCCCGCGATGACGGCGGTGCAGACACCGCCGCCTAAGGATCAGACCTTCTTGTAGAGCTGGCTACCTTCCTGCTTGAACCGCTCAGCCTGCTCGGCCAAGCCCTTGGCCACGTCCACATCCACCGCATCAATGCGCTGGTTGGCCGCGTACTCACGCACTTCCTGGGTGATTTTCATCGAGCAGAACTTAGGCCCGCACATCGAACAGAAATGCGCGACCTTGGCCGAATCCTTCGGCAAGGTTTCATCGTGGTACGAACGTGCGGTATCCGGGTCCAGGCCGAGGTTGAACTGGTCTTCCCAGCGGAACTCGAAGCGCGCCTTGCTCAAGGCGTTATCGCGAATCTGCGCGCCGGGGTGGCCTTTGGCGAGGTCGGCCGCGTGGGCCGCGATCTTGTAGGTAATGATCCCGGTCTTCACGTCGTCCTTGTTCGGCAAGCCCAGGTGCTCCTTGGGTGTGACGTAGCAGAGCATGGCACAACCGAACCAGCCGATCATTGCCGCGCCGATACCCGAAGTGATGTGATCATAGCCGGGCGCAATGTCGGTGGTCAGCGGGCCTAGGGTGTAGAACGGCGCCTCGTCGCAGCATTCCAGTTGCTTATCCATGTTCTCCTTGATCAGCTGCATCGGCACATGGCCGGGGCCTTCGATCATGGTTTGCACGTCGTGCTTCCAGGCGGTTTTGGTCAGTTCGCCCAGGGTTTCCAGTTCGCCGAACTGCGCGGCGTCGTTGGCGTCGGCAATCGAACCCGGGCGCAAGCCATCGCCAAGGGAGAAGCTGACGTCATAGGCCTTCATGATTTCGCAGATTTCGTCGAAATGCGTGTAGGTGAAATTCTCTTTGTGGTGGGCCAGGCACCACTTGGCCATGATCGAACCCCCACGGGAGACGATGCCGGTCACGCGCTTGGCAGTCAGCGGCACATACCGCAGCAATACCCCAGCGTGGATGGTGAAGTAGTCGACGCCCTGCTCGGCCTGTTCGATCAAGGTGTCGCGGAACAGCTCCCAGGTCAGGTCTTCGGCTGCGCCACCGACTTTTTCCAGGGCCTGGTAGATCGGCACAGTACCGATTGGCACTGGCGAGTTGCGGATGATCCACTCGCGGGTTTCGTGGATGTGCTTGCCGGTGGACAGGTCCATCACCGTGTCCGAGCCCCAGCGAATGCCCCAGGTGAGCTTCGCCACTTCCTCTTCGATGGACGAACCCAGGGCGCTGTTGCCGATGTTGCCGTTGATCTTCACCAGGAAGTTACGGCCGATGATCATCGGTTCCAGCTCGGTGTGGTTGATGTTGGCCGGGATGATCGCGCGGCCCCGGGCGATTTCTTCGCGTACGAATTCAGGCGTGATGATTTTCGGCACGCTGGCGCCGAAGCTGTGGCCGGCGTGCTGCTGATCCAGCAAGCCACTGGCACGGGCTTCTTCAAGCTTCATGTTTTCGCGGATGGCGACATATTCCATCTCGGCCGTGATGATGCCTTTGCGCGCGTAATGCATCTGCGTGACGTTGGCACCGGCCCTGGCGCGGCGCGGGTTCTTTACATGGGCAAAACGCAGGGCGGTCAGCTCGGCATCGCTCAAGCGCTGCTGGCCGAAGTGCGAGGTGAGACCGGGCAGGCGCTCGGTGTCGTCGCGTACTTCGATCCACGGCGAGCGCACGTCGGCCAGGCCTTTGCGCACGTCGATAATCACATTCGGGTCGGTGTAGGGGCCGGAGGTATCGTAGACGGTAACCGGCGCGTTGATTTCACCGCCGAAATCGGTGGGGGTCACGTCCAGGCTGATTTCACGCATCGGCACGCGAATATCCGGGCGGGAGCCCTGCACGTAGATTTTTTGCGAGCGGGTAAACGGCTGCACGGAGCCGGAGTCGACCTTGGCCGATTCACTCAGGTGCACGGTATTTTTTAGTTTTGTACTCATCACAGGCTCTCCAACTTATCCAGGCGGTGGATTTTTGTCGGAGCGAACCTGTGACGGACGGACGCACTGGAACCAGTGCTGTGCTTGGCGCACGAGGGCTGTTCGATTGTCGAACAACATCCCGGACGAAGCACAAGAGGACTCGCCGGGTGACGAGAAATCTTGTTCCCTACGCAGGCGCTAACCTGATCAGGTTCAACGGGATCCGGTATTTACCGATCTCAGCCTTCCAACAAGGCACCCCGACAAGAACGCGGCCAGTCTAGACCATGGCGTGGGCAAATTGCCAATAGCGGTTTATTCAGCGTGATGAATGGCGTGATCGTGGGATTGTTGTGCGCAGGCCCCGCTACTACACTCGGGCACGGCCTCAAGGCTTGACGCCAGGCATGGCCAGCCTTAGCCTTGGGCGCTGAATTATCACCGTAATATTCATACTAGGGATCGCCTCATGCTGCGCAAACTCTCACTGGCTGTTGCCGTGTCTTGTGCGACCAACGGACTGGTCTGGGCAGCTGAAGCGCCCTTGTCCGCCAACACCGACCTGGTCAGCGTCTATCAGGAAGCGGCGAACAACAACGCCGACCTGGCCGCTGCCCGTGCCCAGTACGGCGCGCAAAAAGAAGTGGTGCCCCAGGCCCGCGCGGGCTTGCTGCCGAACCTGTCCGCCGGCGCCGATAGCAACAACGTGCGCACCCAGATCGACCAGCCGGCCGCCACGGCCAACCGTGACGCCCACTCCTGGCGGGCCACCTTGAGCCAGCCACTGTTCCGCGCCGACCGCTGGTTCCAGCTGCAAGCCGCCCACGCGGTCAACGAGCAAGCCTCGCTGCAACTGTCGGCCTCGGAGCAGAACCTGATTTTGCAAAGCGCCGAAAGCTATTTCGCCGTGCTGCGTGCCCAGGACAACCTGGCGTCGACCAAGGCCGAAGAAAACGCCTTCAAGCGTCAGCTCGACCAGTCCAACGAACGCTTCGATGTGGGCCTGTCGGACAAGACCGATGTGCTGCAATCCCAGGCCAGCTACGACACTGCCCGAGCCAATCGCATCCTGGCCCAGCGCCAGGTGGACGACGCCTTCGAAGCGCTGATCACCCTGACCAACCGCCAGTACAACTCGATCCAGGGCATCGTCCACACGCTGCCGGTGCTGCCGCCGGCGCCGAACGACGCCAAGGCCTGGGTCGAAACCGCCGGGCGCCAGAACCTCAACCTGCTCGCCAGCAATTACGCGGTAACTGCCGCAGAAGAAACCCTTCGGCAGCGCAAGGCCGGCCACTTGCCGACCCTCGACGCGGTTGCGCAATACGAAAAAGGCGACAACGACGCCCTGGGCTTCAGCAACCCGAATCAGTTGCCTATCCCGTACGGCGGCGATGTGTCGCAACGCACCGTCGGCCTGCGCTTGAACATCCCGATCTACAGCGGCGGCCTCACCAGTTCGCAAGTGCGCGAATCCTATTCGCGCCTCGACCAGACCGAGCAGCAACGCGAGGGCCTGCGCCGCCAAATAGTGGAAAACACCCGCAACCTGCACCGTGCAGTCAACACCGATGTGGAGCAGGTGCAAGCGCGTCGCCAGTCGATCATCTCCAACCAGAGCGCGGTGGAAGCCACGGAAATCGGCTATCAGGTGGGTACGCGCAACATCGTCGACGTGCTGGACTCACAGCGCCAGCTGTACGCGTCGGTGCGCAACTACAACAACAGCCGCTACGATTACATCCTCGACAACCTGCGCTTGAAGCAGGCGGCGGGCACGCTCAACCCAGGGGACTTGCAGGATCTGGCGCGCTATCTCAAGGCCGACTACAACCCGGACAAGGACTTCCTGCCGCCGGACCTGGCCAAAGCCGCTGCCGAACAGCTCAAGGCCCGCCCCGGCTATTAAGCGCACCGCCAACCCAATGTGGGAGCTGGCTTGCCTGCGATGCAGACACCTCGGTACATCAGAGGTACGCCGAGGTGATGCTATCGCAGGCAAGCCAGCTCCCACATTGGGTTGGTGTTGTCAGTGTTTGATCAGTCTGTCCAAGCCATCCAGTAAACGCTTTAACGCGCCCTGGTTGGCCTGCATCACCTTGAGCCCCGCCTGCGCCATCTTGCGTGCGTCCTGAGGCAACTCAAACAACTGTCGCACCGCTTCGGCCAGCCCATCGGCATCGTCCACCTCCCGCAAAGCCCCGGCGTCGCGCATCATCGCGGTGATGTCGAGGAAGTTGAAGACATGCGGGCCCATGATCACCGGTTTACCCAGCGCGGCCGGTTCCAG
The DNA here is from genome assembly GCF_029960685.1 of Pseudomonas sp. AL10. Lineage (NCBI taxonomy): Bacteria > Pseudomonadati > Pseudomonadota > Gammaproteobacteria > Pseudomonadales > Pseudomonadaceae > Pseudomonas > Pseudomonas sp. AL10. Next base: position 38,717 of record NZ_JASBQZ010000013.1, on the reverse strand, counting down.
CGGGTTGTGCCCGCCGGTCGGCACCAGGCTGCCGCCGACGAATGCGCTGTCGGCCAGGGCGTAAAGAAACAGCAATTCGCCCATGGTGTCGCCAAGCAGCACCGAGGTTTGCTCGGTGACCGGCTCACCACTGGAGCGACGCACGGTGGCAAACCCTTGCTGCACACAGCGCTCAAACGTCGGGCCAAAGCGCTCCTGATGACGGGGCACCAGAATCAGCAGTGCATTGGGATAGTTCGCCAGCAACTGGCGATGAGCTGCCAGCACCACGTCGTCTTCACCTTCGTGGGTACTCGCGGCGATCCAGACCGGACGCTCGCTGGCGCCCCATTGTTCACGCAGGGCGGCGGCGCGGGCCGTCAACTGAGGGTCGATGCTCAGGTCGAACTTGATCGAGCCGGTCACTTCCACGGTTTCAGGGCGTGCGCCCAGGCTGCGGAAACGTTCGGCCTCGGTCTCGGTCTGTACGGCGAACAGGCTCATGTCTGCCAGCATCGGCGCCGTCAGCTTGGCAAATCGCGCGTACCCCTTGGCCGAGCGCGCCGACAACCGCGCATTGGCCAGCGCCACCGGGATACCGCGCTGGGCGCAGGCATGGATATGGTTGGGCCACAGCTCGGTTTCCATGATCACCGCCAGCGTGGGCTGCACGCGGTCGAGAAAACGCTTGGCGGCACAGGGCAAGTCGTACGGCAAATAGCAGTGCTGGATGCGCGGCTCATTGGCAAATAGTGCCTGGATACGCTCGGAACCGGTGGGCGTCATGCAGGTGACGGTGATCGGCAACTGTGGATAACGCGCCATCAACCCGCGAATCATCGGGGCGGCGGCAATGCTTTCGCCCACCGACACCGCGTGCACCCAGATACCGCCGGGGCGCATCACCGGCAAGCCATAGGAGAACCGCTCGCCCACACGCTTGGCGTAGGCCGGTGCCTTGCGCGCGCGCAACCACAAGCGTAAGGCCACCAACGGCAGCGCCAGGTAAAACAGACAGTTGTAGAGAGTTCTATTCATGGCGGCGGAGTTTATCGGCTTTTTCAGTCGATCGCCTGCAAGCACTCGGCAAAACGTTTGGCCAAGAAGCGCGCGGCGGGCCCAAGGTGCTCGTCGCGGCGCCACACCAGTTCCACCACCAGGGCGGGCGGGGTCCATTCGCTGGCCAATTCGACCATCTGTTGCTGGTAGGTCGGGTATTGCACGATATGCCGAGGCAGCCAGGCCCAGCCCAGGCCACTCATCAGCCATTCGGCCAATACGTAGAAGCTGTCGGCGCGCCACACCAGGGGGCTGGCCGCCTCGCTGCCGGGGTAGACGCTGGTCTGGGTCGACATCAGCAACTGCCGAAACTGGGCCAGGTGTTGGCACGTCACGTACTGCTCCTTGGCCAACGGGTGATTGACTCCGCACACCGTGACCATTTCCACACTGCCCACCACCCGTCGCTCCAGGGCTTCGGGAATCTGGTCGTGATAGAACAGCAGCCCCAGGTCCGCCTTGCGCTCCACCAGCTTGCGCGCCACATCGCCCTGGGCTGCGCTGGACAACTGCACCTCCAGCAGCGGGTAGTGCACGGCCAGCGCCTCCAGGCTGTCGAGCACAGGCTGGAACAACATCGCCTCATCCTGGGCCAGGCGCAGGCAGGCTTCCTCGCCGCGGGTCAACGATAAGGCCCGGCCCGTGAGGCGCTCACACTGGCGCAGCACCTCACGCGCTTCCTCCAGCAACACACTGCCGGCCTCGGTCAGGCGCGGTTGCCGGCCGCTGCTACGTTCGAACAGCACAACGCCCAAGTCAGCCTCCAGCAGGGCAATGCCATTGCTGACCGCCGATTGCGCCTTTCGCTGCCCCCGGGCCACGGCAGAAAACGAAAGCTGCTCGGCGACGCTGACAAACAGGCGCATCTGCTCCAGATCCCATTGCACGCTCATGGCTCAACCCATCTCAATTCTAGATAGGTAATGACTTTACCCCATCTGGCGAACCTCTAGAATGCCGACCTTATCAAATGCGCATCACCTCGAGGATTGCCCCATGAATGCCGCCTACTATTACTTGGCCATCGCCATCTGCTCGGAAGTGATCGCCACCGTTTCCATGAAAGCCATCAAAGGCTGGAGCACCCCTATTCCGTTGTTGCTGGTGATCGTCGGTTACGGCGTGGCGTTCTGGATGCTGACCCTGGTGGTGCGCACCGTGCCGGTCGGCGTGGCGTACGCGGTATGGGCCGGGATGGGCATCGTGATGGTCAGCATCGCGGCGCTGTTCATCTACGGGCAGAAGCTGGATGTGCCGGCGATGCTGGGGATGGGCCTGATTGTGCTGGGCGTGGTGGTGATTCAGCTGTTCTCGAAAACCGCCGGGCACTGACCGCCACTCAACAGCCTGTATACTGCGCCTCTTGTCTTGAACACTGAGGTCGCCGATGCCATCCGTTATTTCCACCGACGTTCTGATTGTCGGCGCCGGGGTTGCCGGCCTCTGGCTCAATGCGCGCCTGCGCAGCCAGGGGTTTTCCACGGTACTGGTGGAAAGCGCCACCCTGGGCGGCGGGCAAAGCCTGAAGTCCCAGGGCATCATTCACGGCGGTGCGAAATACGCCCTGCATGGCGCCCTCACCGGCGCCTCCGAAGCCATTGCCGATATGCCGCGCCGCTGGCGTGAAGCCCTGGCCGGCAACGGCGAACTGGACCTGTCCGGCGTGCGCGTGCTGTCCCAGGCGCATTACTTGTGGTCGCCCGGCACGATTGCCGGCAACCTCACCAGCTTTTTCGCCAGCAAGGCCGTGCGTGGCCGCGTCGATCAGGTCAAGGGCGACGAACTGCCCCTGGCGCTGCAGAACCCTCGCTTCAAAGGCAAGGTCTATCGCCTGGCCGAGCTGGTGGTGGACGTGCCCAGCCTGATCAACCGCCTGGCGCAATTGGCTGGCGACGGTCTGCTCGCCGGTCAGCACATCGAACCGTTGCTGGACGGTGACACCCTGGTGGGCTTGAAAGTCGATGGCCGTGAGATCCGCGCCCAGCGCATCGTCTTGAGCGCTGGCGGCGGCACGGCGGATGTGCTCGCAGCCCTGGGCCTGAGCCAGCCAGCCATGCAAAAACGTCCGCTGCACATGATCATCGCCAAAGGCCCTGGCCTCAAGCCGCTGTACGCCCATTGCCTGGGCGGCGGCACCAAGCCACGGATCACCGTCACCACCCACCCGGCCGCCGACGGCAACTGGGTGTGGTACATGGGCGGCGATATCGCCGAGGCTGACGGCGTGGCGCGTACGCCTGAACAACAGATCGCCACCGCGCAGAAAGAGCTGGCGCAACTGCTGCCCTGGATCGACATGAGCCAGACCCAGTGGGCCACCCTGCGGGTGGATCGCGCCGAGCCGCTGCAATCGGGGCTGAGCCGTCCCGACAACGCCTTCCTCGCCGAAGACGGCCGCTTGCTGGTCGGCTGGCCAACCAAACTGGCGCTGGCGCCGGACTTCGCCGACCGCGTACTCCACGCCCTGGAGCGCGATGGCATCCAGCCAAGCGCCAGCGCCGCCCTGCCCGAGTTGCCAAAACCGGCAATCGGCCAACCCGCCTGGGAGCAACTGTTGCCATGAGCCTGCCAACCCTGCACGACCTGTATCGCCCGCTGGGCAGCACCGGCATGCTGGTGTCGCCCCTGGGCCTGGGCACCGTCAAGTTGGGCCGCGACCAAGGGGTGAAATACCCCAACGGCTTTCAGATCCCTGGCGACGACGAGGCCCGCATGCTGTTGCGCCAAGCCCGCGAGCTGGGCATCAACCTGATCGACACCGCGCCGGCCTATGGCATGAGCGAAGAGCGCCTGGGGCCGCTGCTGCGTGACCAGCGCAAGGACTGGGTCATCGTCAGCAAGGTTGGCGAAGAGTTTGCCAATGGCGTGTCCCACCACGATTTCAGCGCGGCCCATACGCGAATGTCGATCGAACGCAGCCTGAAACGACTTGAAACTGATTTTATCGACCTGGTGCTGGTGCACTCCGACGGCAACGACTTGCATATCCTCAACGATTGCGAGGTTTACCAGACCCTGGCGCAGTTGAAGAAAGACGGCAAGATTCGCGGTTTCGGCTTCTCCGGCAAAACCGTCGAGGGCGGTGTGAAAGCACTGGAACAGGGCGATTGCGCGATGGTCACCTACAACCTCAACGAACAGGCCGAGAAGGCCGTGATCGACTATGCCGCCGCCCACGGCAAGGGCATCCTGGTGAAAAAGGCCCTGGCCAGCGGCCACGTATGCCTGGAAGCGGGAATGGATCCAATTCAGGCCAGTTTCACCTTGTTGTTCGCGCAAACGGGCGTTGCCAGTGCTATTGTCGGGACCATTAATCCGCTGCACCTGGCCCATAACGTAGCAACTGCTGCCCGGGTCATTCGTCAACTCTGATGCCGCCCACGCGGCCGACCCCGTCGCAAGAAGGAGCCGACATGCCGCGAACGCTCATAAGAAAGAACCCCAGCAACTTCAAGACACTGCCGCTGCACGTCGAAGCCACCCCCGAGGGCCTGAGCTACCAGAGCGTCGGCATGCCGCTCAACTTCGCCCAGACCCTGCAGCGGCGCAAGCCGGTCGAGGTGCCAGACGCCGAACGCTTCGCCCTGGAACTGGCGAACCTCGGCGTCTCGGTACGCCTGACCCTGCACTGGCAAAACAAGGACTACTGGGTGCTGGTGCGCCAACGCCGCCAGGACCGTGGCGACGTGGTGCTCAAGCTGATCTCCGGCTACGTCCCGGCCCATGAACTGAACCTGCCGTTGCACACCGCCATCCAGGAAATCGCCGAGGAGTGCCTGCTCGAAACCCCCGAAGGCTGGCTGGGCGGGCGCTTCAACGACACCTGGCTGCCGGCGCCCTACTCCGCTGCCCTGCATTACCGCGAGGCCCTGCCGTTTCGTCTCAGCCCGCTGTCCGGCGCCGCGCGCCCGGTGCGCTGCGCCACCATGCAACTGATCGAGCGCCCACGGGCCTACGTGCACTTGCCGACCGCCTCGCTGCAATTGATTTATGACCTGCGCCTGGAAGTGCCGAAGGAAGCCAAGTCCCTCAGTTTGTTTCATGTGGATGAGCGTTTGGAGGGTGACCAGTTGGTGGCGCGCCTGGATCGCCAGCGTCCGGACTTGTACTTGATGCCGCTCAAAGATGGCGAGCCACTGGCAGAGTTGTACACGGTCAAGAAAGACCAGCTGTATCCGGCCAGCACGCGCGGCCTGTATCTGGCGGAAAGTTTTGCCCAGCAAGAGGGCTGGCTGGTGCGCGATGAGCGCATTCGCTGGAAGGACTGGCTCAGGCAGCAGGGCCTGGCAGAGCCGGAAAAGGACTCAAAACTCAAGCGCTTGACCGGCAAGGCGCGGCAGATGCTGCGCAAGATCGTGCCGAAGAAAAGCTAGGGGCGAGCAGGCTCGCCCCACGGGGTATCACTCGTTGTTGCGGATCTTCTCGACAATCGCGGTGGTCGAGCTGTTTTCAACCAGCCCCAGCACTTTGACCGTGCCACCGTAGGCGCTGACGATGTCCGCACCCACCACCTGGTCGACACTGTAGTCACCGCCCTTGACCAACACGTCGGGCTTGACCTGGGCCAGCAGGTTTTCCGGGGTGCCTTCGGAAAAGCTGATCACCCAGTCCACCGCGCCCAGACCCGCAAGTACCGCCATGCGCCGGTCAACGCTGTTGATCGGACGGCCAGGGCCTTTCAAGCGGCTGACCGAAGCGTCATCGTTGACCGCAACGATCAGGCGGTCACCTTGAGCGCTTGCCTGTTCCAGATACGTCACGTGCCCGGCGTGCAGGATGTCAAAACAGCCGTTGGTGAACACAATGCTTTCGTTGTGGGCGCGGGCATCGTCAATCGCCAGCAGCAATTGCTCCAGGCCCAGCACACCGCGCTCCGAGCCTTCGGAACGCTGGATGGCGCGGCGCAATTCCGGTGCGCTGATGGCGGCAGTACCCAGCTTGCCTACCACAATGCCCGCCGCCAGGTTGGCCAGGGCCACGGCATGGGGCAGCTCCTCACCGGCGGCAATGGAGGCTGCCAGGGTAGAAATCACCGTGTCACCGGCGCCGGTGACGTCAAACACTTCACGGGCACGCGCCGGCAGGTGCATGGCCGGGTGGCCCGGACGCAACAGGGTCATGCCGTGCTCGCCACGGGTCACCAGCAAGGCGCCCAGGTCGAGATCCGCCATTAGCGCCGCGCCCTTGCTCACCAACTCGTGCTCATCGGCACACCCGCCGACGATGGTCTCGAACTCGCTGAGGTTTGGCGTGAGCAGGCTGGCGCCTCGGTAGACCGAGAAGTCCTTGCCCTTGGGATCGGCGAGCACCGGAATGTTGCGGGCCTTGGCGGCCTGGATCAACACCTGGTGATTCTGCAAGGCGCCTTTGCCGTAGTCGGACAACACCAGCACCTTGATACCGTCGAGCAGCGCGTCGACCTGGTCGCCAAGGGCCAGGGCGTCGGTGGCGAAGGGTTCTTCAAAATCGATACGCAGCAACTGCTGGTGACGGCTCATGACCCGCAGCTTGACGATCGTTGGCTGATGGGCGATGCGCTGGAACAGCGCACGCACACCGGCACCCTGCAGGCTGTTGGCCAGACTTTCGGCCGCTTCGTCGTCGCCGGTCACCCCTACCAGGGAAGCCGGGGCGCCGAGCGCGGCAATATTGAGTGCGACGTTGGCAGCGCCACCTGGGCGGTCTTCGATTTGCTCGACCTTGACGACCGGCACCGGCGCCTCAGGGGAAATCCGTGAGGTACCACCATGCCAGTAACGGTCGAGCATGACATCGCCGACCACCAAGACAGCGGCTTGATTGAATCGCGGCATGGACAACTTCATGGAGCAACCCACATACAAAATGAACAGGGGCGCGATATTAGCACAGGGTTTGCGATGGCTTGCGACCACCGCAGGGCAAATGTGGGAGGGGATTTGCTCTCTGTAGGAGCGAGCAAGCTCGCTCCTACATTTCATTTACCCCGTGATGCCGGGTGGATCAGGTGATATCCGCCTGCACCGGTGCATCCAGGCCCATGGCATGCAGGCGGGCGTAGTAACCGTTCTGCGCCAACAACTCGCCGTGGGTACCACGCTCGACAATCCGCCCGTCGTCCATCACCAGAATCAGGTCAGCCTTCTCGATGGTGGACAGGCGGTGTGCGATCACCAGAGTCGTGCGGCCTTGCATGACCTTATCGAGTGCCGCCTGGATATGCCGCTCGGACTCGGTATCGAGGGCCGAGGTGGCCTCGTCGAGGATCAGCAATGGCGCATTCTTGAGCAACGCACGGGCAATCGCCAAGCGCTGACGCTGGCCACCGGACAACAACACACCGTTCTCGCCCACCTGAGTATCAAAGCCCTTGGGCAATTGATCGATGAAGTCCTTGGCATTGGCATCCGCCGCCGCCGCTTCAACGTCGGCACGAGGCGCACCGGCCAGGTCGCCGTAGGCGATGTTGTTGGTCACGGTATCGCTGAACAGAGTGACATGCTGGGTAACCTGGGCAATGTGCTTACGCAGGTTGAGCAGCTTGTAGTCCTCGATCTCGATGCCATCGAGCAGGATCTCACCACTTTCATGGTGGTAGAAACGCGGGATCAGGCTGGCCAGGGTCGACTTGCCACTGCCCGAACGCCCCACCAGCGCAATCATCTGCCCAGGCTCAGCGGTAAAGCTGATGTCCTTGAGCACATGGCGATCGGTACCAGGGTAGGTGAAGTTCAGGTGACGCACTTCCAGGCGACCGCTGACCTTGTCACGTTCAACAGTGCCGTGGTCGACCTCAACGTCTTCGTCCAACTGTTCGAAGATGCTTTCGGCGCCCGCCACACCTTTCTGGATGGTCGAGCTGACCTCCGAGAGTTGACGAATTGGCTTAGGCAACAAGCCGGCCAGGGTGATGTAGGCCACCATGTCGCCCGCCGAGGCGTCGCCACGCAGGTACAGCACCAGGAACATCAGCACGGCCATGGCGGAGTAGATCACCAATTGCAGCGCCGGGGTGTAGATCGCCCCGGTGCGGGTCATGCGCAGTTGCTTGTTGGTGTTGCTCTGGCTGGCCTTGAAGAAGCGCTTCTGTTCGTAGACTTCGCCGCCGAAACTGCGCACCACGCGGTAGCCCTGGATGGTCTCCGAGGCCACGTGGGTCACGTCGCCCATGGCCACCTGGATCTTCTTGCTCTGCTTGCGAAATTTCTTGCTGGCAGTACTGACCATCACGGCAATCAACGGCAGGATCGCGATCATCACCAACGTGAGGCGCCAGTTCATGTACAGCAAAGAGGCGAACAGGAAGATCACCGTCATGCCTTCGCGAATCACCACCTTGATGGCATCGGTCGCGGCACCCGTGACCATGGTCACGTTGAAGGTGATGCGGGAAATCAGATGCCCGGAGTTGTGGTTATCGAAGTAGCGGTTGGGCAGCGTCAGCAGGTTGTTGAACAACTGCACCCGCAAATCGTGGACCAGCCCCAGGGAGACCTTGGCCAACAGGTAGTTGCCCAGGAACGAGCCCAGGCCTTGCCAGGCCGCGATCAGGATGATCAGCAACGGCACCGCCTGCAGCAATTGCAGGTCGCGCAAAAAGGGCACGGTCGGGAACAGCACAGCTTCCGGATTGGAGAGACCATCGACAAAGTACTTGAGGATGTAACCCAGCATCGGTTGGGTCGACGCGAAAATCAGAAATCCAAGGATACTCAACGCGAACAAGCCCATATAGGGCTTAACGTAACTGAGCAGGCGGAAGTATATTTTCAAGCTCGAAGGGCTTGCGCTCGGACTGGAGTCGGTCATATCACGCGGCGTTTTGAAAAAGGAGGCTGACTTTAGCACAGCTTCTCTGTTGTACTTGCACCCGGCGTAAGCCGCGGCCCGGTTGGATCCTACCGGCGACATTACTTAGCCACTAGCTTAAGATGGTCGGCTTTCTCTTTCTGGAATGGCTTTACTGTATGCACTCCAAGCGCCTTACCTATGGCTCAAATCGCGTTTTCGACTTCCTGGTCCTATGGATTTTGCCTGTTGGCTTGCTGCTGCTCCTGAGTGCACTGTTCTTTGTCGGCAATCGCAATGTACTGCACCGCATTGTCTACATCCTGTTCAGCGTACCGACCTTGTTTCTGTTGTGCATACGCCCTCGGGAGTTCAAGGACCTGCTGCGCGAGCCCCTGGCGATCGCGTTCCTGGCGTTCTCCGCCTGGGCGTTGACCAGTCTGCTCTGGAGCCCCGCGCCCAGTTCCGATACCGACCTGTTCAAGCGACCGCTGAATACCTTCATGCTGTTTGGTGGCTGCGGGCTGTTGCTGCATTACCGCAACGAATTGTTCAAACCGATCTTCTTCAGCGCTGCGGTGATTGCGCTGGTGGTGAGCCTGGGTAATCTGGTGGCGTTCGCCAAGGGCTATTCGCCCGGTTTGCGCATGATCGGCGGCCTGGGCGCGCTTGATAACCCGCTGTTGAGCTCGCATCTTTTTGGGTTCTTCACCGTGTACTGGCTGTACGTCTGCATGACCACCCAACGCATGAAGGTGTTGTGGTTCAGCGTACCGGCCCTGACGATCATGACCATGGCCGTACTGGCGACCGGCTCACGCACGCCACTGGTGGCGCTGACGCTGGCCATACTTTGGATGAGCTTTGTAAGCCGAAATCGTCGTTCGGCATTGCTGATCAGTGGAATGATCCTAGGCGCAGTCGCACTACTCCTGTTTTACCCTGAGTTAATCACCGAGCGAGGCACCTCATTCCGTCTCGAGCTGTGGAGTATTTCACTGCAGCTTATCGCCGAGCATCCCTGGATCGGACATAGCTACGATTCCGAGCTTTACCTGACCCTAGCGGAAGGTTATCAACTGCGCGAGCCCCACAGCTTTGCCCTCGGCGTGCTCTATTACGTCGGCATCATTGGTTTTATCCCCTGGGCCTTCATGCTCGGCTGGGGCCTATACAAAGGTTTGAAGGAGCGCGCCCAGCCGCTGTTCATCCTGGCATCGTCCCTGCTGGCCTATGGCATCGGAGCAGGCCTGACCGAAGGCGGAGGGATCCTGTCACGGCCCAAGGAACATTGGTTCCTGCTGTGGATTCCCCTGGCAATTATCACTGGCCTGAGCCTCGCCCAACGCCACCGCAGCCTGTTGCGCATGAAGGCGCAGAACCTCAAGCCCGCCGCGTTTGAACAGCTGTGCAGCAACGCCCACGTGATTGAAGCCGATGGCCTGGGGCCCAAAGTCCTGCGTCTGGAAGACGGCAGCTTCCTCAAGCTGTTCCGCCCACGCCGCTGGTACACCTCCGGCAGTTTCAACCCGTACTCCGAGCGTTTTGCCAGCAACAGCGAGCAACTGCGTACCCTGGGCATTCCTACGCCGCACATCCTCGGGCTCTACCGCCTGAACGACGCCAGCAGCGCAGTGCGCTACACGCCGTTGCCCGGCCTGACGTTGCGCCAAGCGTTGCAAAGCCTGGACAGCAGCCTGCGTGAGTCACTGGTGGAGCGCTTTGGCCGGTTCATGGCGCAACTGCACGAGCGCGGCGTGTACTTCCGTTCGCTGCACTTGGGTAACGTGTTGTTGATGGACGATGGTGAATTCGCCCTGATCGACGTGGCCGACCTGCGTATCTACCCGTCTTCACTGCGTTACGCATTGCGCCAACGTAACCTGCGCCACATGCAGCGTTATCCCCAGGACCGCAACTGGCTGTTCGAAACGCACTTCGAACAACTGGTCAAAGGTTACGCCTCGGTGGCAAGCCCAGCCGCCACGGCGAAAATCCGCGAACAGGTCCAGAGCCTGTAAACCCCCTCTGTAGGAGCGAGCTTGCTCGCGAAAAACTCACCGGCACCGCGTTTATTCAGGAAGCACGCGTTATCGTTGACGTTCTTCGCGAGCAAGCTCGCTCCTACAGGGTGCGGTGGCGGTTCAGTTTTTGAGCGGTGCCAGATACAACCGCACCAGCCCCCGCAAGGTCTTGCGCCCCCAGAACTTCAAAGGGATCTGCTTGAGAATCTCCCGCGCCAACGGGCGGTCGCGGTCGGCGGTCTTGAGGAACATCGAGTTCAGGAAGTTGTAGCGAACCGCGTCATAGGCCGGGTGCTCGCTGAACTTCGCGTAGGTCTTGAGGATGTTCTGGATCATGTAGCGGTGGTTCTTGTACGTGTTGTTAGCGTGCTGGCGATACTTGGCCATCACCACGTCAAGGGCGTCGATGGTATAGCCCGCCGCCGTGATCTTCAGTTGGATCAGCAAGTCTTCCAGGGGAATCTGTGGGTCGAAACCACCGACCTCCTCCAGCACTTCGCGACGTATCAGCATGGTCGGCGCCGGTGGAAACGGCTTGCGGTCCAGGAACAGGTCGTCGAAATCCAGACGGCGAAATGGCACGTCGCGACGTTGTTTCTTTTCTGGATGCAGGTTGCCGTCCCCGTCGATCAGCTCGATATTGCCAGCACACATGCCCACCTTCGGCTTGCCGTCCATATACGCCACCTGGGTGGCGATGCGGTCCGGCAACATGATGTCATCCGAGCCGAACGGCGCAATCAGGCTGCCCTTGGCGCGAGCAATCGCACCGTTCAAGGTAGCGCTGAGCCCTTGGTTCTGCTGCACCTGAAAATCAAAGCCGTGCTCGGCCTGCAAGCGCTGGATACGTTCGACGCTGTCATCCCTGGAGCCGTCGTCGACCACCAACAGCTCGATATTGGGGTAGGTCTGCCCCAGCACGCTAAGAATGCTTTGCTCGATGTACTGGCCATGGTTGTAGGAAGCGATGATCACCGAGACCAGGGGTTGTGGCTGATTCATGCTCTACCTACTTCACGCAAACCGGTTTCAATCAGGGTCAGGTACTTGTGCTTGAACTCGTCGAGGGTGTGGTTGGCCTCCAGATAGCGGAACACCTCTTCACCCTTGGCACGTAATTGTTCGTCGCTCAAGGCCAGGTAAGTGTCCAGGGCCGCAGCCAGTTGTTCGACGTTGCCCGGGTCGTGGGACAAGCCGCCCGCGCCCTGCACCAGCGGCAGCATCGCCGGGCCGTTGGAGGCAATCACTGGCAGATGGCCGCTCATGCCTTCCAGCAAGGCCAGGCCCAGGCCTTCGAACAGCGACGGCATGGTCCAGATATCGAAGCCGCGCACGTACTTCATGCCGTCTTCGCGAAAGCCCAGCAAGTGCGCACGGCCGGTCAGGCCCAGGCGCTCGATGTCGGCACGCAGGTCGGCTTCGGCACGGCCAGAACCAATAATCCCAACCTGCGCCTCAGGGTATTTGTCCTTGAGCGTGGCGAAGGCTTGCAGCAGATGGGTATGACCTTTGATCGGTACCAGGCGCCCCAGGGCGCCGACCATCCGCGCATCCATGGGCAGGCCCAGGGCCTTGCGCGCGTCCTCACGGGACAACTGCAAAGCCTCTGCCTGGGGAATGTCGATAGCGTTGGTGACGTAGGTGGTGTTCTCACGGGTGAACCCGCAGTTGAGGTCTACCAGGTAGTCCTTGACCGCTTCGGACACACCGACAAAGCGCCACGCCGGGCTGACCCAGCGTTGGGTCTGACGCCGACGGTAACCACGGGCGTACTCGCCAAAGCCGTGGGAGATGCCGATGCACAGCGGGATCTTCAACCAGCGGTTGAGCGACAACATCATGTTCACCGACTTGAAGCGGTTACAGATGACCACGTCGAACTTCTGCTCGCGGCAGTATTTGTAGATCTGCCACATGGCGCCAAAGCGAATGCCCTTGAGGGACTTCTCTGGCAGCTCGAAATAGTGGGAGTGTTCGGCCACGCTCAGGGGCTGGCCAGGCAGCGGGCGCCCGCTGAGAAATCCGGAGGTCACCTCAAAGCGCTCAGCCGGCAGGGATTTGACGATTTGCTCACCCAAGTCGGCGAAGTCATGGGTCTTGACGTTGTAGTCCGGCTGTAACTGCAAAACCTTGAAACGAGGCTTCATAACTCTCCATGCAGCGATCTGGCTACGGGCACGCAGCCCGGTAAAAAGGGCGACAGGCGCATACCGGCCTGCCTTCAATCGGCTCTCAGTCCTGCTTCAGGACCCACAACAGCTCGTGACGGCGCACGGCCTTGCGAAAGAATTCGTTCTCGCCATAGGGCGACGGCCTACGGCCCGCCAGCAGTTGCTGCAACCACCTACGCACTCGACGCTTGAACGGCGCTGACGGCTGCAGGTCGTGCATCATGCCCAGGGCCATGGCCTTGTCCTGCTGCTGGCTCAAGGCGAGGGCGAAACTGCACGGCACCAGCTCCACAGCACTATCGAAACGCGGCGGCAACGCCACGCCAGCGCCGGAATCGCCCATGGGCCAACGGTCGTTATCATGCAGGTGATTGGCGTAGCCGAGCAATGTGTCGGGCTGCCACGCCAGGCCCTGCAAGGCTTCCAACACTGCCGCATGGGCGCAGATATGGTCGGCGTGGGGGTCCAGCAACGGCGTGGGCAACACGATGACCTGGGGCCGCGCCTTGAGCAGCAGCGCCCGCAGGTCGGCGATCAGGTTATGCCAGGTCGGCGCGCCATCAGCATCGCCAGGCAGGGCAAAACCATTGAACTGGCGAAACAGCCGCGTATCGGCCAAATCCGCTTCGCGGGAGGCTTGCGGCTGATCCGGCGCGGCTTGCATGGCTTGCAACTGCATGCAGAAGTAGCCCAACTGCACGCACTGCGCCTCGGGTACGCCCGCCCAGCGCGGCACCGCGACGCTGTCCCAGGCCCGCAAACGGCCCTTGAGGCGCGCAGCTTCAGCCTTGGGCAAGCCCATATGCTGATAATGCTCGGCCTCGATTTCACCGGCCGTCAGCGTGACGATCCAACTTTCAGTCGCCTGGCTGTAAAGGCTGAACGCAGCCAGTTCGGCATCGTCGGCATGGGGCGCGATCACCATCACACGTTGCTGGCGATAGTCCGGCTGGCGAAAGCGCCACAGCGTCGGCTGGCCCTTGATCCGGCAAAAACGCCCGCGCAATTTGAGCTTGCCCGCGGCCAAGGCTTCGGCGGCGCCGGTCAGGTTCAGATAACGCCGCCCAGCGACGCCGCGCTCGAAGGCTTGCCGGTCCGGGCTTGCCAGGCCCAACAGGTCCACCGCAGGGTCGAAGAAACGCCCCAGCCAGGTACTTTTCAACTCAACGCCGACGATCAGGGTTTCATCCGCCGCCAACGGCGCATCCAGCAGCAGCCGGCCCGCCTCCAGGTGCAAGCCGGGCTGTTCGCTGCCGGCCGGGAAGGCATACTCATAGCTGTCTTTGGGCGAGTAAAACAGGTGATCGGCAAACCAGGCTTCATGGGCGGCCCACAGCAGCACCGCAAGGATCAGCGGCAACCACCAGGCCACCAGTACGCCGGTGGCGACCAACACCAGCACGCCGATCAATAGCGCAATACGCTTGTTACGCCGATGGCGCTTGAGCAGTTGCTGTTTACGGCTCATACACTGAACACCGGCACCGGGTTGCACCAGCGCTCCTTGTATTCACGGTCGGAACGCCCGAAGGAAAAGCGCAGTGACTTGTTCGCCGCCCGCGCCTGCTCCCAGGCACTTTGGGTATTGAGAAAGCTCAGCACGCTGCCGGGGCTGAATGCACGGGTTTCAGGGTCCACGCCGCCGTTGACATACTCGGCGCTGAACCACTCGTTGGACTGCACCTGATACACCAATTGCACTGCAATCGGCGCGTCGTTCAGAAACAGCACCGAGCCGAACAGGAATTCCTTGAGCAACTCCAGCACCTCGGCCAGACGCGCCGCGCCCGCCGCCGGGAAGCCCCAACGACGCTGGAACAGGTCGCAATAAATCGCCGCCAGTTCTACGCTGGAAAACTCACTGACCGCCCGTACCACGCCGCCCGCCTCTTCCAACAGGCGCAGTTCACGCCGCTGGTTATAGCGAAACTTCTTCGACAGGTCTTCGGGCGTGCGCGCCATGGCCAATTGCTCGGCCTGAGGCTTGAGGGTGCTCACGCGCCCCTCGTTCAGCGCCGAGAGGTAGCGCGCACGGTGCCGTAACGGTACCTGCGCATCGGCGGCAATCGGCAGGATGATCTCGGCGTTGCCCAGGTCAAACAGGCCTTTCTTGCCGCTGCGCTTGAGCACGTCCTTGGACAGCGCCAGGTCGCGCCCCCAGGTGGCGATCGCCCCCTTGAACTCACCACCTTGCTCCCAGCCCAGGTAGCGCACGGGTATCTGCGCCAGGCCGGCCAGCCGCTCGATCACCTGGGGATGGGTCGCCACGCTGCCGCCGTAACGCTGCCAGGCCTGGGCGTAAACCTCGGCCTCGACAGGCGCCCAGCCACGTTCACGCCAGCCCTGGAAGCGGTTCAGCATTTAAACCACGGCGTCATAAGGGTCCACGCCGTCCTTGACCACCAGGATGTCTTCCATGATCAGGTACTGCAGGTCCGAGCCGAAGAACATGTTCAGCGCGTCGGTCGGCGAGCAGATCATCGCTTCGCCACGACGGTTGAGCGAGGTGTTCAGGGACACGCCGTTGCCGGTCAGCACTTCCAGCTCTTTCATCATGTCGTAGTAGCGCGGGTTGTATTCACGCTTGAGCACCTGGGCGCGGGAGGTGCCATCTTCATGGACTACTTCCGGCACACGGGTCTTCCATTCTTCCGACACTTCAAAGGTGAAGGTCATGAACGGCGCCGGGTGATCGACCTTGATCATCTGCGGGGCCACGGTGTCGAGCATCGACGGGCAGAAAGGCCTCCAACGCTCGCGGAACTTGATCTGGTGGTTGATGCGATCCGCCACGCCGGTCGCACTTGGGCAACCAATGATCGAACGACCGCCCAACGCACGCGGGCCAAACTCCATGCGGCCCTGGAACCAGGCCACCGGGTTGCCGTCGACCATGATCTTGGCAATGCGCTTAGGCATGTTCTCGATCTTGCGCCAGTTCGGCTTGCTCTCGTGCTTGGCGCACGCGGCAATCACGTCTTCGTTGCTGTAGGACGGGCCGAGGTAGACGTGCTCCATCTTCTCAACCGGTACGCCACGAGCGTGGGACACATAGGCAGCCGCGCCAACAGCGGTACCGGCATCGCCGGAGGCCGGTTGCACGAACAGTTCTTTGACGTCGTCACGGGCAATGATTTTCTGGTTCAGCTTGACGTTCAGCGCACAGCCGCCAGCGAAGGCGAGCTTGCCGGTGTCCTTGAGAATGTCGCCCAGGTAATGGTCGATCATCTGCAAGGCCAGTTTCTCGAACAGCGCCTGCATGCTGGCCGCGTAGTGGATATACGGCTCGTCGGCGATGTCGCCTTCGCGCTTGGGGCCCAGCCACTCGATCAGTTTTGGCGAGAAGTAGAAACCCTTGCCCTTCTCTTTGTAGCGGCGCAGGCCGATGACGTTGGCGTAGTCGGTGTTGATCACCAGCTCGCCGTTTTCAAAGGAGGCCAGGCGCGAGAAGTCGTATTTGCTGGCATCGCCGTACGGCGCCATGCCCATGACCTTGAACTCACCGTCGAGCATCTCGAAACCGAGGAACTCGGTGATTGCGCCGTACAGGCCGCCGAGGGAGTCCGGATCGTAGAATTCCTTGATCTTGTGGATCTTGCCGTTTTCGCCGTAGCCAAAGAAGGTAGTGGCGTACTCGCCCTTGCCGTCAATGCCCAGGATCGCGGTTTTTTCCTGGAAGCCCGAGCAGTGGTAGGCGCTGGATGCGTGAGCCAGGTGGTGTTCCACCGGTTCGATCTTGATTTTCTTCGGATCGAAGCCCAGTTGCTCCAGGCACCAGACGATCTTGTTGCGATAGCGCTTGTAGCGACGGTTGCCCATCAGGATCGCGTCGAGGGCGCGGTCCGGGGCGTACCAGTAACGCTTGGCGTAGTGCCAGCGCGCCTCGCCGAACAGGCTGATCGGGGCGAACGGGATCGCCACTACGTCAACGTCCGAAGGCTTGATGCCGGCCTGTTCCAGGCAGAACTTCGCCGACTCGTAGGGCATGCGGTTCTTTGCATGTTTGTCGCGTACGAAGCGCTCTTCTTCGGCGGCCGCAATCAGCTTGCCGTCGATATACAGGGCTGCGGAAGGATCATGGCTAAGGGCGCCGGACAGGCCAAGAATCGTCAATGCCACTGGGGTCTAGCCTCTTTTAGTCTGCATGCAGGCGCATCGCGCCTGAAAAAAGTGTGTTTCCCGCCGGGGCGGGAAACAGCTAAAGGGCGGGATTATAGCTTAAAAGCGGTAGGAAGCTGTTAGCGCAGCTCGATGCTGCCGTCCGCGCTTTGGCGGTAGATCGTGTAGGGCAGCACGAGCGTGTCCAGGACAGCAGAGACGGGCACATCAAGAATGACCCAGGGAATACCATTCAACGAGAGATCACTGGCAGAGTTCGGCGGCCCATGCAAGACACACAAGTCATAAACCACGCCGCTATAAACACGCGGAACAGAGTTGCAGTAGGTATTCTTCCTCTTGAGGTCCAGAACAGTGACGTCATCGCCACGCAGCACCGTGGTCGTAGTGCCGCAGCCTCCCATGAGCAACGATATTCCCAGCAATACCAGCAACCTCAGAATAGGAGTCCGCATAGTTGATTCTTCTTGTTTGTTAAAAAGACCGAGAACCTAACACCACAGAACCAAGGCTTCAGGCTTACGCAGTCGACGCTAGGCGTAGGAAGCATCCCATTGCGCCCAGCGGTAAGGATTTCGGCAAATCAGAGGACGAGTCGTTAAACTTGTAACATTTTCGCCTGCGCCCCTCATTTGCGCGCTACCAACCGGCCCTTTCATGACTCCTCTGCTCCAACCTGCCTTGCCTTACTGCTGGGCCTGTGTAACACCGCCCAGGCCGACAATGCGCCCCTGATCCTGGACCCCAGCGTGGTCACCGGCTCGCGCAGCGCCAGCCCGACGTTCGACCTGCCGTATTCAGTGGACGGCATCAACCGCGAACAGATCAACGACGGCCAACTCGGCATCAACGCCTCCGAAGCCCTGTCCCGCGTACCCGGCCTGGTGGTGCAAAACCGCCAGAACTATGCGCAGGACCTGCAAATTTCTTCCCGAGGCTTCGGCGCCCGTTCAGCATTCGGCGTGCGCGGCATCAAGCTGATCGCCGACGGCATCCCCGCCAGTACCCCGGATGGCCAGGGCCAGGCCGCCACCTTCAACCTCGATACCGCCGAACGCATCGAAGTGCTGCGCGGCCCGGCGGCGACGCTGTATGGCAGCAACGCCGGCGGCGTGATCCAGATGTTCTCCCGCGACGGCGAAGGCCCGCCGCGTATCGGCGCCGAAACCCTGGTGGGCAGCGACGGGCTGAACAAGAACCACCTCAGCGCCGAGGGTGCGGCAAACGGCGCCGGGTTTGTGCTCGACGCCTCGCGCATGGACACCAATGGCTACCGCGATCACAGCAGCGCGCGCCGTGACCAGACTTTCGCCAAGCTCAATTTCGAGCCCGATGACGACAGCAAGCTGGCGCTGATCTATAGCAGCCTGGAGCAGAACGGTACGCAGGATCCGCTGGGGCAGACATGGGCGGCATACAAGGCCGACCCGCGTTCGGTGAGCGCCAATACGCTGAACTACAACACGCGCAAAAGTATCGATCATCAGCAATTGGGGATGAATTACGAGCGGTATTTCGGTAGCGCGACCTTGCAGGTCAATGCTTATACCGGGCGCCGTAGTGTGATTCAGTACCTGTCGATCCCCAAGGGCACGCCCGCCAACGAACGCGGCGGTGGCGTGGTGCAATTTGACCGTAAGTTCTACGGCGGCAGCGTACGCTGGATGCAGCCCATCGAAAGCGCGCCTGGCGAGCTGATGATCATCACCGGCCTGGACTTCGACCAAAGCGAAGACAGCCGCCATGGCTATCAGAACTACAGCGGCAACACCCTCGGCGTGAAAGGCCAACTACGCCGCGACGAAATCGACACGGCTCGCAGCCTCGACCCGTATATCCAAGCCAACTGGGCCCTCGACCGCTGGACCCTGCAAGCCGGCGTACGCCACAGCACGATGCAGATGGACGTTGACGACCAGTTCCTCAGCAATGGCGACGCCAGCGGCAACAAGACCTACCAGAAAAACACACCTTCAATGAGCGTGATGTATGCGTTCACCCCCGACCTGCATGGCTACATCAGCGCAGGCAAAGGCTTTGAAACCCCGACCCAGGCCGAGCTGGCCTATGCGCCGGGCAACACCGAGGGCTTCAACTTCGGCTTGAGGCCGTCTGAAAGTACCCAATATGAAATGGGTGTGAAAGCGCAACTGAACAACACGCGGATCAACGCCGCCGTTTTCCAGATCACCACCGAGGACGAACTGGTGGTGCAGCAATCCATCGGTGGCCGTACCAGCTACCAGAACGCCGGTCGCACATTGCGCCGCGGCTTCGAACTGGGCGTTGAAAGCCAACTGAGCGACCACTGGAGCACCAGCCTCGCCTATACCCGCCTGCAAGCTC
The DNA here is from genome assembly GCF_029960685.1 of Pseudomonas sp. AL10. Lineage (NCBI taxonomy): Bacteria > Pseudomonadati > Pseudomonadota > Gammaproteobacteria > Pseudomonadales > Pseudomonadaceae > Pseudomonas > Pseudomonas sp. AL10. The sequence goes on along the minus strand of NZ_JASBQZ010000013.1, from coordinate 19,252 downwards.
AATACGACAGCGACTTCGTCAATAACGGGAAAACCATCGACAAAGGCAACTACCTCCCCGGTGTGCCACAAACCACTCTGTTCGCCGAACTGAACTGGAAACCACGGGACTGGGTCAGCACCGCCATCGAAGGCATGTACCGCAGCAAGGTCTACTTAGAAGACACCAACCAACAACGCGCCGCACCGGCCTACAGCGTCTTCAACTGGCGCGCGCGGTTTGAGCAAAAGGTAGAGCACTGGACCTTTCACCAGACCCTGCGCCTGGATAACCTGCTGGATCGCCAGTATGTGGGGTCGGTAATTGTGGGCGACGGCAATGGTCGCTATTACGAAGCCGCGCCGGGGCGGTCGTGGTATGCGGGGGCTGGGGCGCAGTACCAGTTCTGAATGCAGCGCCTGGACGGGCGCCATCGCAGGCAAGCCCGCTCCCACATTTTGACCGCGTTCACAGATCAAGTGTGGGAGCGGGCTTGCCCGCGATAGATTTAACTGCCGACACCCGCCTCTTTGGGCAAGCGCTGGTCAATCACCTGGTACAGCGCACTGCCCTGCGGCCAGTTACGCATAAATCGCGCACGGTCTTTGGCATACGCAGGGGCGAAGCTGGACAGCGAGCCGTGCTGACACATGGCATCCAGGTCGATCATCGCCCAGCGCCCGTCGCTCCAGAACAGGTTATGGCCTTTGAAATCCCCATGGCTGATGCGCTCGCGGATCAAGTCGGCAAACAACTGGTCCAGTGCCTGCAACTCGCTCTCCGGCGCCTCGCCGCTCTCCACATACGGCGCAAAGCGCTCGATGATGTCTGACCCAGGCAGGTATTCGGTGACCAGGTAAGCACGGCTGCGCAACCACAGAAACCGTTTCTCCAGCACCGCCAGCGGCTTGGGTGTGGCAAAACCCAGGAAGGCCAGGCGGTTGCCTTCGCGCCAGGAGTGCCAGGCGCGGCTCGGGCGCCAGAAGCGCTTGAGCCAATGGGCAAAGCCCTTGATGTTGTAGCGTTTGATCACCAGCGGTCGGCCGGCCACGTCAACCTTGGCCACGCTCGCCGCGCCACCGGTCTTGTACAGGTGACCCTGGTCGAGCAACGCATCGGCCTGCTCCAGCACCGGCACCATGGCGGCTTCTTCTTCGCGGCGGATCGCACGCAGGCCAAAAGCGCCACGCACCACACTGAACAGCGTGCATTCGCGGCCGGTCTTGTCCAGGTAGTCTCTCAAACGCCAAGCGCTGACTTTACGCACCTGCTTTTCCAGGGCTTGCATTGGCAAGGCGTGTTCGCCGTTGGCCAGCAGGTAATACACCAGCAACTCTTCGTTAAACGGCTCAAGGCTCTTGGGCAGTTGGGCGAAGAACACACCGAGGTTTTCCAGCACGCGATTGCGTGACAGCGGCTTGCCCGCCTCTTCGACACGAATGCCGGCGCCATCGATCAAGTACAGCTTGCCGTCTTTGCGCAGCAGGTTGTCCAGATGCAGGTCTTCCTGCCACAGGCCCTTGGCATGCATCTGGGCAATCGCGCCCAGCGCTTCGGCGAGCACGGCAGTTTGTTCGTCCGCCAACGGCGGCAGGTTTTCGACGGCGAGCCAAGCGTCGGACAGGCTTTGAGCGCCCTCGATAAATTCAAACAGCAGCCAGCCACCCTCGCCGTCCTGCAAACCATCGGCCAGCAGCAACGGCGTGGTCAGGCCCTGCTCAGCCAACAGGCGTACACCTGTGAGCTCACGCTGAAAATGCCGCGCCGCCTTGCTGCCCACCAACAACTTGGCCAACACCGGGCGACCCCGCCACACGGCGGCCCCCACGTAGCGCTGCCCCGGCAACACCCGCAGCAGGCTCAGCAATTGCAATTGCCCAGGGCCGGCGGCATCCGCCAGGTCGAGGGTCAGCGGCAGGCTGGGGGTACGCCCAGCTGTTTTCAGCTCGGATAAGCGCATCAGCGGTTCTCCTTGTGGCTGCGGCGTGCGGTCAGGCGCTGGTGCCAAGTGGCGACCAAGGCACTGTCCTCGGGCTGCTCAAGGTACGCCGCCAGCAGTTGGCGCACCTGCGCATCCGACCATTGCGGCGCGCGGCGCAGCAGCGGTTCCAGGTCCTTGACCCGGTCACGCCAGCCAAACAACAGCGGGCGGGTTTTCTCCAGGTCGATCAACTGCGCGGCGTAACCCTCACCGGCAGGCTGCAGGAAAATATGCTTGGGGTAAAAACAGCCATGCACCTGCCCGACGCTGTGCAGATGACGCGCCAGCTTGCCGCACGCCGACAGGATCGCACTGTGCTGGGCCGCGCTCAATTGCGGCCACTGCTCCAGCAACGAGTCCAGGTCATTCCAGCCATCCAGCGCACGGGTGAGCAGCATCGCCCGGCGCTCGCCCTTGACCTTGCGCTCACCGAAGAACGCCGCTTGCAGGGCCGGGATGCCGAGCTTTCGATACAGGCTGATGTTACGAAACTCGCGGGCAAAACTCGGCTCGCCAAACGGGCGGTGCAAGGTGCGCGTGAGGTAATTGCTCTGGCGTTTGAGGTAGTAACCCTGCCCCTCAAGCTCCAGGCGATACACGCTGCTCCAACCGTCGCCGCTGGTGTTCGGCTCGTCCACCGCATCCAGTTGCTTGGCCCACAACGCGTCGAAGGTCGCCAGACCGTTGCGCTCAAGCAGAGCGCGGTCTTCGGCCGCCAGGAAGTCACTCATTCGCGTCCCTCGAAAAACTTCACCACATGGCGAATTCGCTGTTTGTCCGACGCGGTCAAGTGCGCGCGCTGGCGATATTGCAGGTAGAAGCGCAGGCGCTGGGTGGCCGACAAGTGATACTTGGCGACTTTGTCCAGGCAGGCCAGGTCTTTGGTGATGCGGTACTTGAGCCAGAAGCCGCGCCAGAAATCGCCGTTGGGGCAATCGATCAGGTACAGGGTGCGCTGGTCGTCCACCAGCAGGTTGCGCCACTTCAAGTCGTTATGGGTGAAGCGGTGATCGTGCATGGTGCGCGTGTATTCGGCGAGCTGGCGGCTGATGCCATCGACCCACCGGGGATCTTTGAGGCGCTCATCGTGACGCTCGGCCAGCACCGACAGATCTTCGGTTTTGGGCAGTTCACGGGTGATCATGGCACCTCGGTTATAGGCCAGGCCCTTGCGGTCCAGGCCCCAGGCCACCACGTCGGCGGTGGGGATGCCCCACTTGGCGAAACGCTTGAGGTTCTGCCATTCGGATTTCACCCGTGGCCGGCCCAGGTAACGACGCAGGCCCTTGCCGGCACCTACGTAGCGTTTGACGTAATAATTGACCCCGCCACGCTCCACCCGGATCACTTCAGACAACGGGTCGCGGGTCAGCCGCTCGCCTTGCAGGGCGAACACCGCGTCCAGGCTTCCAAAGTCATCCGCCAGGGCGGCGTAGGCAGGTTCCAGATTCCAACCCGCCATCAGATCGCATCCCCGTATCGTTGTTTACGCGCATACAGCTTTGCTGCCATGCGTTCCAGCGCAGACAACAGCGCGGTTTGCTCCGCCAGGATCTGGCGCAGCGGCTGCTGGAAGTAAGCCTTGAGAAAACGCAGCTTGTCGCGCTGGGTCAAGCCGATCTCCAGCGCGGAGTAATACAGGCCGGCCAGGTCTTTATTGCGCCAGCGCACAGGGATCGTCGCTCGCACCTGGGCGCGGTGCAGATCGATCACCGACAGCTTGAGGTTGTCGACGCTGATGGGCCGGTCGGTGTGCAGCAGGAAATGGCACAGGTAGCAATCACGGTGGTTGACGCCGCCACGGTGCATCGCGCCGACGGTACGCGCCAGTTCAAGGGTCAAGGCATGCTTGATGGCCGGCACGGGCGGTTGCTTGACCCAGTCCAGGGTCAGGTCTTCCAGGCTGATGATGGGGGTCAGTTCCTGGGTGATGATGAACGAATGCTGGTCGGCCGGGTTGCTGCCTTTTTCACCGAACGCCACGGCGGTCATGGTCGGCACGCCAAGCGCCTGCAAACGCTGGATCGCCACCCACTCCTGGCCCGCGCCCAATACTGGCAATTTGGCGGTGACCAGGTTCTTGAGGATCTCGCCCCAGCCGATCCCACGGTGAATCTTCACAAAATAAGGCTGGCCCTCGACCACCGTACGTAACGTACGGCGAGCGGCCAGCTCGCGGAACACCTGGCCTTCCAGCTTCTCGACCTCGGCGAACGCATCGCGCCCGTCCCAGAGGGTCTTGAAGGGTTCGGCTAGAATCAACTTCATCGGTTTGGCTCCGCCAGAATCAGGTCCGCAGCGTACTGCGGCATGCTAAAGAGGTCGGCCGTCTCAGCGAAGGCCAGACCATTGCGACTCCAGGTCGCACGCGCTTGTGGGTCGTCGAGCATATCGACCAGATACTGGTTGAGCTGGGTTTGCTCGAACGGCTCGTCCAACACCCGGCCGCTCTGGGCCTTGTCGATGTAGAACGCATAGCCGCACACCTGGCTCACCAGTACCGGGAGGCCGGCGACCACCGCTTCGACCAGCACCATGCCGGCCGCCTCGTTGTACGCGGGGTGAATCAACAGGTCGGCCCCCAGCAGGAAGCGCGGAATATCATTGCGGCCCTTGAAGAACTGCACCTGGTCGCCCAGGCCCAGCGCTGCGCTCTGCAATTGGAATACTTTGGGGTCGTCCTGGCCGATTACAAATAGCCGGGTGCGTTTCTTCAGGCGCGAAGGCAGTGCGGCCAGCGCCTTGAGGCTGCGGTCGACGCCCTTGGTCTTGAACCCCGAACCGATCTGCACCAACAGCAAATCATCTTCAGCCAAGCGAAATTCAGCGCGGAACTCGGCACGGATCTCGGCGGCGTTCGGCGGCGCGCGGCGGTCGCGGGCGATACCCGGTGGCAACAGGTGAAAACGCTCAGCCTGGGTGCCGTAGTACTGGGTGAACAACTGCTGCTGATGCTCGGACAACACCATGATCTGCGTCTTGGCGTTCTTATCGAACACGGCGCGCTCGTATTCGGCAAAGTGCTTGTAGCGCCCGAACCAGCGATACATCGGGTTGCGCAGAGTCTGGGCCTTGTCCTCGAACACACCGTCGGCGGCAAAGTACAGGTCCAGCCCCGGCATCTTGTTGAAGCCCACCACGCGGTCTACCGGGCGCTTGGCCAGGTCGGCCTGAATCCAGGCGTAGAGCTTTTCGTTGCGGCGGTGGTTGACCAAGGCCTTGACCGGCGCCACCAGCACTTCAAAGCCTGGCGGGATATCGCCTTCCCAGATCAGGGTGTACACCCGAATGCTGTGGCCGCGCTGCTGACACTCCAGGGCGATGCGCATGAAGTCGCGTTGCAGGCCACCGAAAGGGAAGTACTTGTACAGAACAAAAGCCAGTTGCATCAGTGCTGCTCCTCGGCCAGTAACAACGTGCTCAGCCGGCTTGCGACACGCTCAGGATTCAGGCTCGTGAAGCACAGGGGTGACTCGCGCGCGATGTCGAACCGCCGCAGGTCGTCGGCAGTGGGTTGATACGTGCACTGTTTTTGCAGGCAAGGCGCACACGGCCAGTCGCTGGCCAAATGGATCTGGCCTTTGCCATAGGCGCCGGTAAGGCCTGGGTTGGTGGGGCCGAACAGGGAAATGGTCGGCACGTCCAATGCCGCCGCCAAGTGGCCGAGGCCGGTGTCGACGGCCACGCAGGCACGGGCGCTCGCCAATATACGGGCCACGCCCGCCAGATTGAGCTTGGGCAACACTTCAGCGTTGGGCAGGCCCAGGGCCAAGCGTTCGGCCCGCGCCTTTTCGGCGGCGTTGCCCCACGGCAGTTTCACGTCCACGCCCAGGCGGCCCATGCGTTCGGCCAGCTCGCGCCAATAGGCTTCGGGCCAGTGCTTGGTGTCCCAGGTGGTACCGTGCAGCAGCAATACGAACGGTTTTTTCGGCGGCAGGCCGAGCAGTTTTTCGACGCTCAGGCCGTAGTCGCCCAGGCGTTGAGGCAGGTCGTACCCCAGCGCCACAGCGAACAACTGGCGCAAGCGTTCTACCGCATGCTGCCCACGGGCCACGGCCAGGCGCCGGGAATAAAAGCGCGCAGCCAGAGGTTCTCGCGCAGAATCTTTGTCGAAGCCGGCGATGGGCGCCCGCACATAGCGGGTCAGCCAGGCGCTTTTGAGCAAGCCCTGGGCGTCGATCACCAAGTCATATTTGGTCGACTGCACCGCCTGCTTGAAGCGCCGCCATTCGCCACTCTTGACGGTTTGCCAAAGGTTTTTGCGCCAGCGGCGGATCGCCACCGGGATCACCTTGTCGACCGCCGGATGCCAGGTGGGGATTTCGGCAAAGCCTTCTTCCACCACCCAATCGAACCGAATGCCGGGGATCGCCCGCGCGGCGTCGGTGAGCGCCGGCAAGGCATGGATCACGTCGCCCAGGGATGAGGTCTTGATTACCAGAACCCGCAACTCAGCGAACCTCGACCACGTCGCCCTGCAACCGCTGCAAGGCATCGGTGACCGGCTGGGGCAGCAACTGGCGCAGGCAGTTGTAGTGGCCGAAGCGGCAGGTACGCTCAAAGCACGGGCTGCAATCCAGGCCCAGGCGCACCACTTCGACCTTGTCGGCCAACGGCGGAGTGAAGCCTGGGGATGTGGAGCCGTACACCGCCACCAGCGGACGGTTCAGCGCCGCCGCCACATGCATCAGGCCGGAGTCGTTGGACACCACCGAGTCGGCGCACGACAACAGGTCGATGGCCTCGGCCAGAGACGTGTCGCCACTGAGGTTCACCGCCTCTTCACGCAGACCGGGGATCAGGCGCTGGCGGATGTCTTCACCCACCGAATGATCGTTCTTGGAACCGAACAACCACACCTGCCAGCCTTCGCGGATCTTCGTCTCGGCAACTTTGGCGTAATGCTCCGACGGCCAGCGCTTGGACTCGCCAAACTCGGCGCCAGGGCACAGAGCCAATACGGGCCGATCCAGGGTCAGGCCAAACTTGGCCAGCGCCGCGTCGCGGGTCACCGGGTCGATCTGCAAGCTGGGGCGCGGGTACGGCTTGGGCAGTTCAGCGCCCGGCTCGTAGGCCAAAGCCATAAAGCGTTCGATCATCAACGGGTAGCGGCCTTTATCCAGGGTGCGTACGTCATTGAGCAGCACATAGCGAAACTCGCCGCGCCAGCCGGTGCGCTTGGGGATACCGGCAAAATACGGCACCAGCGCCGACTTCAGCGAGTTAGGCAGCAGGATCGCCTGGTCGTACTGGCCCGCCATGGACTTGCCGATACGTCGGCGAGTCGCCAGCTCCAGGGCGCCGTGGCCGATCGGGAAGCTCAAGGCCTTGCGCACCTGGGGCATGCGCTCAAGGATCGGCCGGCTCCACTCAGGGGCGAGCACGTCGATCTGGCAGTCTGGATAGCGCAGGCGCAGGCACTGAAACAGTGTCTGTGCCATCACCATGTCACCGACCCAACTGGGCCCAACGATCAGAATATTCATGTAGTTTCCACAAACGATGCGGGGAGGCCTATGCCTCCCCGCCTCGATAATGACTGTAGATCGCGGTGCGCCAGGGAGCATCTTTATGTGGGAGCTGGCTTGCCTGCGATTGCATCACCTCGGTATCACTGATAAACCGAGGCGCCTGCATCGCGGGCAAGCCCGGCTCCCACATTAATCCGCATCCCATATAAAAATTGGCGTCGCCAATCAGTCGAGTTTCAATTTAAGCCCAGCGCTTGCCAGATTCGCATCACCTGTCGCCGCTCGTCGGCGAACTGGTCCCCCGCGACCGTGCCGGCCTCGTTCTGCAAAGCCTGGCGGTGCGCGGCGGAGCGGTAGGCCTTGTACACCTCACGCAGCAAATGGGCATCGGCGGCGGGCATCAGCCCGACCTGCTCCAGGCCCTCCAAAATGCGGATATTGTCGGTGTAGCGCAGCAACGATGGATGTTGCGCAGACCACGCCAAAGCCGCGTATTGCACCATAAATTCAATATCGACGATACCTCCGGCGTCCTGCTTGAGGTCGAACACCGCCGTGGCCTCGAAGGCATTGGCGCCCCTGCCGGCCGTCGTGGCCTTGGTGCCCAGGTTGTCACGCATCTTGGCACGCATCTCGCTCACCTCCTGGCGCAGCTTCTCCAAGTCCCGTTCACGCCCCAACACGTTGGCCCGTACCTGCTCGAACGCCTGGCCCACATCCTGGCTGCCTACCAGCACCCGCGCACGGATCAGGGCCTGATGTTCCCAGGTCCAGGCTTCATTTTGTTGATAGCGGTCAAACGCCCCCAGGGAACTCACCAGCAAGCCGGAGGCGCCGGAAGGTCGCAGGCGCATGTCCACTTCATACAGCTGGCCGGAGTTGGTCTGGGTGGTCAGCAGGTGAATGATGCGCTGGCCCAGGCGCGTAAAGAACTGCGCGCCATCGATCGGCTTGGCACCGTCCGTCTCGGCCTGGGGGTCGCCGTCATGGATAAACACCAAGTCCAGGTCCGAACCATGCCCCAGTTCGATGCCGCCGACTTTCCCATAACCGACAATGATGAAGCCAGGATCGCACAGGGTGCCGTCCAGGCGCTGCGGCGAGCCGTGACGGGCGACGGTCTGGCGCCAGGCCAGGGCCAGCACTTGTTCAAGAATGGCTTCGGCCAGCCAGGTGAGGTAGTCGCTGACCTTCATCAACGGCAGGCTGCCGGCGATTTCCGAGGCAGCCACCCGCAGGCGGTGCGCCAGTTTGAAATGGCGCAAGGCTTCCATCTGTTGCTCAAGGTCATCTTCGGGAATACGCGTGAGGCGCTCGCGCAACTCCGCAGCCAGTTCCGGCGCCAGCGGCGGCTTGAACAAGCGGCCTTCGTTGAGCAATTCATCCAGCAACAGCGGGAAACGGGTGATCTGTTCGGCGATCCACGGGCTGGCTGCGCACAAGGTCAACAGGCGACGCAGGGCGTCGGGGTTCTCGGTGAGCAGCACCAGGTAGGCCGAACGCCGGGCCACGGCTTCCACCAGCGGCAACACGCGTTCCAGCACCAGGTCCGGGTTGGCATGTTCGACGGCCTGGGCCAGCAGGCGCGGGATAAACGCATCCAGGCGCTCGCGCCCAAGGCGCTGCATGGCGCGCAACTGCGGGCTGGCGCGCAGGCTGGCCAAGGCCTTGAGGGCCTTGGGGGCATCGGTGAAACCGCCTTCACTCAATTGGCGACACGCGGCGTCGTCATCCTGGGATTCCTCCCACAGCGGCAACCATTCACCACCGACCACCAATTCGCTTTCTTCACCCTCTTCTTCATCAGGGTCGGCAATCACTTGGCGAAAGTGCCAGTCCACACGGCCGCGCCAGTACATCAGGCGCTCGTGGAACGCCGCCCAGTCACTGAAGCCCAGCATAAAGGCAATGCGCGCCTGGTCTTCGGGGCTGTCCGGCAGCATTTGCGTCTGGCGGTCGGCAATCGCCTGGATCGCATGTTCGGTGTAACGCAAAAACTCGTAACCGCTGCGCAGCTCGCTGATCACCGCCGCAGGCAAATAACCCTGGCCTTCCAGGGTGCCCAGCACGTTCAACAGCGGGCGTTGCTGCAGGCTGAGGTCGCGGCCGCCATGGATCAGCTGGAAGGCCTGGGCGATAAATTCCACCTCACGAATGCCGCCCGCGCCCAGCTTGATATTGTCGGCCATGCCCTTGCGCCGCACTTCCTGCTGGATCAATTGCTTCATGGTGCGCAGCGCTTCAATGGCCGAAAAGTCCAGATAACGGCGATAGACAAACGGGCGCAGCATGTCGAGCAGTTGCGCGCCAGCCACCTGGTCGCCGGCCACCACCCGCGCCTTGATCATGGCGTAGCGCTCCCAGTCCCGGCCCTGATCCTGGTAGTACTGCTCCAGCGCGTTGAAGCTGAGCACCAAGGCGCCGGCCGAACCGTAGGGACGCAGGCGCATATCGACGCGGAAGACAAAACCGTCGACGGTCATCGGGTCCAGGGCCTTGATCAGCTTTTGACCCAGGCGGATAAAGAACTCCTGATTATCCAGGGCGCGCTTCACGCCCATCGTTTCACCGCCTTCTGGATAAGCGAAGATCAAATCGATATCCGACGACAGGTTCAGCTCCACCGCACCGAGCTTGCCCATGCCGAGGATGACCATGTGCTGCGCCTCGCCGCTGCGTGCGCCGGTCGGCGTGCCGAATTGGGCGCAGTGGCGCTGGTACAGCCATTGATAGGCCTGGTCGATGCAGGCGTCGGCCATGTCGGACAGGTCGCGACAGGTTTGCACCAAATCGGCCTGGCGTGTGAGGTCGCGCCAGATGATGCGCACCTGCTGGCGCGTGCGTTGGCGGCGCAGCACACGGCCCAGCTCATCTTCTGTTTCGGCCTGTTGCACGGCGCCGGCTATCTGGCTGCACAGCTCGCCGGGCGCAAAGCCGCGGTCCAGCTCGCCCCAGGCCGCTAGCTCAAGCAACATCAAAGGGTCACGAACACTCTGTTCAATGACGAAATCACTGGCGGCGCACACGCGGGCGAAGTCGGCCCACCGTTGCGGCATCCACGCAGAAAGGCCATGATCGCCATCCAGCGCGGCCACTGCGTCACGAAATGACTGCTCGGCCCGGTTGGCGTAAGGCAACAGAATGGCCGGCAGTTCGGCCAGCGTTGGAAGGCTCATGGTCTATCCTTGATCGGCGTGTAAATGGCGTGTAGTTGTGAAGGCAAGAGCCATGCTCGGTGAAGGACTGTCGAACAAAGGTTAGAAATAGCTGAAATTAAATTAATCTTGGCAGGCAACATCAAAGTTTCACCTTTTCTTGTTCGCAATAGACCAACAATAACGATTATGCTCACCAGCAAGACCGAGCCATACGCTCAGTCTTGTGTAGTTTTACTACTCGTATATACATTCGAAAGGCTGAAATGGCCGACGATTTGTAGTAAAACTACAGGACGCCGAAGCAACCTTCGGCCATCCAAGAATTTATGTCGTCTGCCCACAAGGCCAGTCGCAAACTTCAGGCAACCGATTCTGGTAGCCTTTCCGCCCTGGAGCAAGCCATGCAAGACCTCGATCCCGTCGAAACCCAGGAATGGCTGGACGCCCTGGAATCGGTTCTCGACAAAGAAGGCGAAGACCGTGCTCACTACCTGATGACCCGTATGGGCGAACTCGCGACCCGCAGCGGCTCGCAACTGCCTTACGCCATCACTACGCCATACCGCAACACCATCCCCGTTACCCACGAAGCACGCATGCCTGGCGACCTGTTCATGGAACGCCGCATTCGCTCGCTGGTACGTTGGAACGCCATGGCGATGGTAATGCGCACGAACTTGAAAGATTCGGACCTGGGCGGTCACATCTCCAGCTTCGCTTCCAGCGCAACCCTGTATGACATCGGCTTCAACTACTTCTTCCAGGCCCCGACCGACGAACACGGCGGCGACCTGATCTACTTCCAGGGCCACACCTCGCCAGGCGTCTACGCCCGTGCGTTCATGGAAGGTCGCATCAGCGAAGAACAAATGAACAACTTCCGCCAGGAAGTCGACGGTCAGGGCCTGTCGTCCTACCCGCACCCTTGGCTGATGCCTGATTTCTGGCAGTTCCCGACCGTTTCCATGGGTCTGGGCCCGATCCAGGCGATCTACCAGGCACGCTTCATGAAGTACCTGGAAGCCCGTGGCTTCATCCCTGAAGGCAAGCAGAAAGTCTGGTGCTTCCTGGGCGACGGCGAGTGCGACGAGCCGGAATCCCTGGGCGCCATTTCCCTGGCCGGCCGCGAGAAGCTCGACAACCTGATCTTCGTCATCAACTGCAACCTGCAGCGCCTCGACGGCCCGGTTCGCGGCAACGGCAAGATCATCCAGGAACTCGAAGGCGTGTTCCGCGGTGCTCAGTGGAACGTGACCAAAGTCATCTGGGGCCGCTTCTGGGACCCACTGCTGGCCAAGGACGTCGACGGTATCCTGCAACGTCGCATGGACGAAGTCATCGACGGCGAGTACCAGAACTACAAAGCCAAAGACGGCGCGTTCGTCCGTGAGCACTTCTTCAACACGCCTGAACTCAAGGCGATGGTTGCCGACCTGTCCGACGACGAGATCTGGAAGCTCAACCGTGGCGGCCACGACCCGTACAAGGTCTACGCGGCGTACCACGAAGCGGTCAACCACAAAGAACAACCCACCGTCATCCTGGCCAAGACCATCAAGGGTTATGGCACCGGTGCCGGCGAAGCGAAGAACACCGCGCACAACACCAAGAAAGTCGATGTCGACAGCCTGAAGTTGTTCCGCGACCGCTTCGACATTCCGGTCAAGGACGAAGAGCTGGAGAACCTGCCGTTCTTCAAGCCAGAGCCAAACAGCGCCGAAGCCCGCTACCTGAGCGAGCGTCGCAGTGCACTGGGCGGTTTCGTGCCACAGCGCCGCGCCAACAGCTTCAGCGTACCGACGCCAGACCTGAGCACCCTCAAGGCTATCCTTGACGGCTCGGGCGACCGTGAAATCTCCACCACCATGGCCTTCGTGCGTATTCTGGCGCAGCTGGTCAAGGACAAGGACATCGGCCCGCGCATCGTCCCGATCATCCCGGACGAAGCCCGTACCTTCGGTATGGAAGGCATGTTCCGTCAGTTGGGCATCTACTCCTCCGTCGGCCAGCTCTACGAGCCAGTCGATAAAGACCAGGTGATGTTCTACAAGGAAGACAAGAAGGGCCAGATCCTCGAAGAAGGCATCAACGAAGCGGGCGCCATGAGCTCCTTCATCGCTGCCGGCACTTCGTACTCCAGCCATAACCAGCCAATGCTGCCGTTCTACATCTTCTACTCGATGTTCGGCTTCCAGCGTATCGGCGACCTGGCCTGGGCCGCTGGCGACAGCCGCACCCGTGGTTTCCTGATCGGCGGTACCGCCGGCCGTACCACGCTGAACGGCGAAGGCCTGCAACACGAAGACGGTCACAGCCACATCCTGGCTGCCACCATCCCGAACTGCCGCACCTTTGATCCAACCTACGGCTATGAGCTGGCGGTGATCATCCAGGACGGCATGAAGAAGATGACCGAAGAGCAGCAGGACGTTTTCTACTACATCACCGTGATGAACGAGTCCTACCAGCAGCCAGCCATGCCGGCCGGTGTGGAAGAAGGCATCATCAAGGGCATGTACCTGCTCGAAGAAGACACCAAGGAAGCGGCGCACCACGTACAGCTGATGGGCTCTGGCACCATCCTGCGCGAAGTGCGTGAAGCGGCGAAGATCCTGCGTGACGAGTTCAACGTCGGTGCCGACGTATGGAGCGTCACCAGCTTCAACGAACTGCGCCGTGATGGCCTGGCCGTGGAGCGCAGCAACCGTCTGCACCCTGGCCAGAAGCCAGCCAAGAGCTACGTCGAAGAGTGCCTGGCCGGCCGTAAGGGCCCAGTCATCGCCTCTACCGACTACATGAAACTGTTTGCTGAACAAATTCGCCAGTGGGTCCCGTCCAAGGAATTCAAAGTCCTGGGCACCGATGGTTTCGGCCGCAGTGACAGCCGCAAGAAGCTGCGTCACTTCTTCGAAGTCGACCGTCACTTCGTGGTGTTGGCAGCCCTGGAAGCCTTGGCTGACCGTGGTGAGATCGAACCTAAGGTGGTGGCTGACGCTATCGTCAAGTTCGGGATCAACCCGGAAAAACGCAACCCACTGGACTGCTGAGGAGATTTTTTGTGAGCGAACTCATTCGCGTACCTGACATCGGCAGCGGTGAAGGTGAAGTAATCGAGCTGTTTGTGAAGGTCGGCGACACCGTCGAAGCCGACCAGAGCATCCTGACCCTGGAGTCGGACAAGGCGAGCATGGAAATCCCTGCTCCCAAGGCCGGCGTGGTCAAGAGCCTGAAAGTGAAGCTGGGCGACCGCCTGAAAGAAGGCGACGAACTGCTGGAGCTGGAAATCGAAGGCGCTGCCGATGCAGCCCCTGCGGCCGCGGCTCCGGCCGCTGCTGCACCTGCACCAGCCGCTGAAAAGCCTGCCGCTGCCGAGGCTGCTCCAGCTCCGGCCGCTGCACCTGCCGCCGCGACCGTCCAGGACATTCACGTCCCGGACATCGGCTCGTCGGGCAAGGCCAAGATCATCGAGCTGCTGGTCAAGGTCGGCGATACCGTCGAAGCCGACCAGTCGCTGATCACCCTGGAGTCCGACAAGGCCTCCATGGAGATCCCATCGCCGGCTGCCGGCGTGGTGGAAAGCATTGCGGTCAAGCTCGAAGACGAAGTCGGCACCGGTGACTTCATCCTCAAGCTCAAAGTACAAGGTGCTGCGCCAGCCGCCGCACCAGCACCGGCTGCTGCTCCGGCGGCCAAGGCTGAAGCGGCACCTGCCGCTGCTGCTCCTGCGCCGGCCGCAAAAGCCGAAGCTGCGCCAGCCCCTGCGGCTGCCGCACCTGCGCCAAGCGGTGCCAAGGTTCACGCCGGCCCAGCCGTGCGTCAGCTGGCCCGTGAATTCGGCGTCGAGCTGAGCGCTGTTGCAGCCAGCGGCCCTCACGGCCGTGTGCTGAAGGAAGACGTGCAGGATTACGTCAAAGCCATGATGCAAAAAGCCAAGGAAGCTCCGGCTGCCGGCGGCGCTACCGGTGGTTCGGGCATTCCGCCGATCCGTACCGTGGATTTCAGCCGTTTCGGCGAAATCGAAGAAGTGCCGATGACCCGCCTGATGCAAATCGGCGCGGCAGGCCTGCACGCCAGCTGGCTGAACATCCCGCACGTGACCCAGTTCGACCAGGCCGATATCACCGACCTGGAAGCGTTCCGCGTTGCGCAGAAAGCCGTGGCCGAGAAGGCCGGCGTGAAGCTGACCGTGCTGCCACTGCTGCTCAAGGCCTGTGCACACCTGCTCAAGGAACTGCCGGACTTCAACAGCTCGCTGGCGCCAAGCGGCAAGGCGATCATTCGCAAGAAGTACGTGCATATCGGCTTTGCGGTCGACACCCCGGATGGCCTGCTGGTACCGGTCATCAAGAACGTCGACCAGAAGAGCCTGCTGCAACTGGCTGGCGAAGCGGCTGCGCTGGCTGCCAAGGCCCGCGACAAGAAGCTCACCCCGGACGACATGCAGGGCGCCTGCTTCACCATCTCCAGCCTCGGCCACATTGGCGGCACTGGCTTCACGCCAATCGTCAACGCGCCGGAAGTGGCGATCCTGGGTGTGTCCAAGGCCACCATCCAGCCTGTGTGGGACGGTAAAGCGTTCCAACCCAAGCTGATGCTGCCACTGTCGCTGTCCTACGATCACCGCGTGATCAACGGCGCCGCGGCTGCGCGCTTCACCCAGCGCCTGAGCCAGTTGCTGAACGACATCCGCACCATCCTGCTGTAAGTCACAGGGCCTTCCTGTTACCGGGAAGGCCCTTGCCACACCGATTTCCGAGCGCCACGCTCGTACCTCAACCCCGCCACTTGGCGGGGCTTTTTTTGCCTGTTTTTTTTGTAGGAGCGAGCTTGCTCGCGAAGATCGTCAACGATGACGCGGACCTTCTGGATAAACGCGGTGCCCTGGCGTTTTTCGCGAGCAAGAACTAGGCGTCCCCCTCGCTCCTACAGAGGACAGGCGTGAACCATCGATCACCCCAATTACAGAAAACCCTCGCGCGGCCGATAACAGGCTTATAGCACTTAGCCTTCATCCTCTCTTGTCACTGCGTGCTGCATGATGCAACCTTGCCGCAGTCGACAGTCAAGAGGGCGTGAGCCCAGCGCAGTGCGCATTTTTCCAAGCGAGTTTCCCCATGAAAAGCCAACCCGATGTCGCCCGTATGGCGGCCGAGGTAGTGACGCAATTACCGGTGCCTTCGCGCCTCGGTATGCTGCGTTTCGAGCGGCTTAATGAGGCAAGCTGGGCGCTGCTCTACCTCGACCCCAATTGCGAGCGTCAGTTTGGCCTGCCAGCGGTTGAACTCTGCGCCTTGATCGGCACGCCCTACGCCAGCCTGATGGAACCCCAGGCGCGCTATCAGTTGCACGATGCGATCCAGCAACAACTGGCCCAGAGCCCCCATTATCTGGTGCGCTACACCCTGCACACCCATGACGGCCCGCTAAGCGTTTTGGAGATGGGCGAAGCCTACAAACAACACAACCGCCACCTGGTGCGCGGCTACCTGATGGTGGTTGAGGGGCTGTTCAGCGAGATCAGCACGCCCGCCCCGACCGTCGACCTGGAAAACCAGAACAGCCGCCTGCAAATCGCCCTGGAGCTCAACCAGCGAGCGCAGCAGGAACAGTTGCAGCACCTGGAGCGGGTGCGTGCCCAGCAGGAGTTGATCCTGCTGCTGGCGCGCCAACGCTACACCACGCCCAACTCCCTGCAAGAAGCCGCTGAGCTGATCACGCGCAGCGCCTGCGACATCTACCAGATCGACTGCGCCAGCATCTGGAACCTCGAAGGCCATCACCTGGTACCGATCTCGGCCTACCACCGTGCCGATCAACAACACCACCTGCCCGAAGCCATCGACGCCAGTGGCTTCCCGGATTACCTGGAAGCCCTGCACTCGAGCCGCGCCATCGATGCCACCCATGCGCTGCGCGACCCACGTACCCGGGAAATGGCCGAAAGCCTGCGCGCCAAGGACGTCCACGCGATGCTCGATGCCAGCATCCGTGTCGATGGCCAGGTCGTCGGCGTGCTGTGCCTGGAACAAGGCGGCAGCCCGCGCGCGTGGCAGTCCGATGAGATCGCGTTCGCTGGCGAGCTGGCAGACCAGTTCGCCCAGGTCATCAACAACCACAACCGCCGCACCGCCACCAGCGCCTTGCACCTGTTCCAGCGCGCGGTAGAGCAAAGCGCCAACGCGTTCTTGCTGGTCAATTGCGATGGCGTGGTGGAGTACGTCAACCCCAGCTTCACCGCGATTACCCAGTACAGCGCCGAAGAAGTCCACGGCCATCGCCTGGCCCAACTGCCGGCCCTGGAAAACCTCAGCGAGTTGCTGTTCGACGCACCCTCGGCCCTGGCCAAAAGCAACAGCTGGCAAGGCGAGTTCAAGAGCCGCCGCAAGAACCTGGAACCCTACTGGGGCCAGTTGTCGATTTCCAAAGTGTATGGCGACAACCGCGAGTTGACCCACTACATCGGCATCTACGAAGACATTACCCAGACCAAGCTGGCGCAGCAGCGCATCGAACGCCTGGCCTACACCGACAACCTGACCAACCTGGGCAACCGACCGGCGTTCATTCGCAACCTCGACGAACGCTTTGCCCGCGACAGCGACAGCCCGATCAGCCTGCTGTTGGTGGACATCGACAACTTCAAGCGCATCAACGACAGCCTCGGCCACCAGACTGGCGACAAGTTGCTGATCAGCCTGGCGCGCCGCCTGCGCAACAGCTTGAGCAGCGGCGGCAGCCTGGCGCGTTTTGCCAGTAACGAATTCGCGGTGCTGTTGGACGAGGCCGACCTTGAGACCGGCCAGCAGGTGGCCAGCCAGTTGCTGGCCACCCTCGACAAGCCGATGTTCGTCGACAACCAGCTGATCAGCGTCACCGGCTCCGTGGGCCTGGCCTGCGCGCCGCTGCATGGCCGCGACCCGCAGACCCTGATGCGCAACGCCGGCCTGGCCCTGCACAAGGCCAAGGCCAATGGTAAGCACCAGGTGCAAGTGTTCACCGAAGCGTTGAATGCCGAGGCCAGCTACAAGCTGTTCGTGGAAAATAACCTGCGCCGTGCCCTGACCCAGAACGAACTGGACGTGTTCTACCAGCCCAAGCTGTGCCTGCGCAGCGGCCGCTTGCTGGGCATGGAAGCGCTGTTGCGCTGGAACCATCCGGAAAAGGGCATGATCCGCCCCGACCAGTTCATCAGCGTGGCCGAAGAAACCGGGCTGATTATCCCCATCGGCAAATGGATCGCGCGCCAGGCTTGCCGCATGAGCCGGCAATTGACGGCCGCAGGCCTGGGCAACTTGCAGGTGGCCATCAACCTGTCGCCCAAGCAATTCTCCGACCCGGACCTGGTGGCGTCGATTGCGACCATCCTCAAGGAGGAACAGCTGCCGGCCAACCTGCTGGAGCTGGAGCTGACCGAAGGCTTGCTGCTGGAAGCCACCGAAGACACGCGCCTGCAACTGGACCAGCTCAAGAGTTTCGGCCTGACCCTGGCGATGGACGACTTCGGCACCGGTTACTCGTCGCTGAGCTACTTGAAAAAATTCCCCATCGACATCATTAAGATTGATCGCAGCTTTATCCATGAAATCCCGGACAACCAGGACGACATGGAAATCACCTCAGCGGTGATCGCCATGGCCCACAACCTCAAGCTCAAGGTGGTGGCCGAAGGCATCGAGACCGCTGAGCAGTTGGCCTTCCTGCGCCGGCACCGTTGCGACGTGGGCCAGGGCTATCTGTTCGACCGCCCGATCCCGGGTGCCGAGCTGCTGCACAGGCTTAAACGCTACCCGCGCGGGCCAATCGCCTGACAGCGCTGTAACACTCGGGCACACTGGCTGTCTGACAATTTACTGTTACTCAACCTGACGAGAGGACTGATCATGGTCTTGCGCTCGGAAATTCTGGTGAACAAAAACGTGCTGCCTACTCAAGAACAAGCTCTGCCTGGTCGTGAAACCCCGATGAAGTTGCCCGAAACGCACTTCGTCAACGGCAACCCACTGCTGGGCCCGTTCCTGGATGACGTCGGCTTTGCGATCTTCGGCCTGGGCTGTTTCTGGGGCGCGGAACGCAAGTTCTGGCAGCGCGACGGCGTGGTCAGCACCGTGGTCGGCTACGCCGGCGGCTTTACGCCCAACCCGACTTATGAAGAAGTCTGCTCTGGCCTCACCGGCCATAGCGAAGTGGTGCTGGTGGTGTATGACCAGGCCAAGGTGAAATACGAAGACTTGCTGAAGATGTTCTGGGAACTGCACAACCCCACCCAGGGCATGCGCCAAGGCAACGACATCGGCAGCCAGTACCGTTCGGTGATCTACGCCACCACACCTGAGCAACTGGCGGCGGCCAAGGCCAGTGCCCAGGCTTATCAACAAGAGCTCAGCAAGGCCGGCCTGGGTGAGATCACCACGGAAATCGAAGAGGCCCCGACGGTGTACTTCGCCGAGGCGTATCACCAGCAGTACCTGGCGAAGAATCCACAGGGTTACTGCGGGATCGGCGGTACGGGCGTGACCTGCCCGATCTAAGGTCAACATAAAACCAAATGTGGGAGGGGGCTTGCCCCCGATAGCCATAGGTATCTACACAATTTTGTAGGTTGTCTTAGCCGACGGTAACCACGATGCGAAGCGAGCCGCTCTTGATCTTGATCTGCTTTTGAT
>NZ_JASBQZ010000012.1:0-144174 GCF_029960685.1 Pseudomonas sp. AL10 | reverse complement strand
TCCCTGTCGAATTCCGGCCAGCGTGGTTTAACGGGGCGCCTGAGATCAAGATCAAGATCAAAAGCAGAGCAAGAGCATGAGCAGCTCCCTTGCTTCAGGCATAAAAAAGGCGACTGGGCCATGGGGCTGCAGTCGCCTTTTTTTCTTTTGGAGCAGGTGCTTACTGCACTTCTACCGCCAGGCTGTCACTGATCTTTTTCTGCCAGATGGCAGGACCGGTGATGTGGACGGACTCGCCTTTGCTGTCCACTGCAACGGTGACCGGCATGTCTTTGACGTCGAACTCGTAGATGGCTTCCATGCCTAGTTCGGCGAAGGCAACCACGCGCGACTTCTTGATGGCTTGGGCCACCAGGTAAGCGGCGCCGCCCACGGCCATCAGGTACACGGCCTTGTGGTCCTTGATCGCTTCGATGGCGGTCGGGCCGCGCTCGGATTTGCCGATCATGCCCAGCAGGCCGGTTTGCTCGAGGATCTGGCGGGTGAACTTGTCCATCCGCGTCGCGGTGGTCGGGCCAGCAGGGCCAACCACTTCTTCGCGCACCGGATCAACCGGGCCGACGTAGTAGATAAAGCGGCCCTTGAGGTCCACCGGCAAGGTTTCGCCCTTGTTCAGCATCTCGACCATGCGCTTGTGCGCCGCGTCGCGACCGGTGAGCATCTTGCCATTGAGCAGTACGGTTTCGCCCGGCTTCCAGCTCTGCACTTCTTCCGGGGTCAGGGTGTCGAGGTTGACGCGACGGGCCGATGGGCCGGCTTCCCAGACGATTTCCGGGTAGGCGTCCAGCGGTGGCGCTTCCAGCGACGCCGGGCCCGAACCGTCGAGCACGAAGTGCGCGTGACGGGTGGCGGCGCAGTTGGGGATCATGCACACCGGCAGGGAGGCGGCGTGGGTCGGGTAGTCCATGATCTTTACGTCGAGCACCGTGGTCAGGCCACCCAGGCCCTGGGCGCCGATGCCCAGTTGGTTGACCTTCTCGAACAGCTCCAGGCGCATTTCTTCGATACGGTTCTGCGGGCCGCGCTTTTTCAGCTCGTGGATGTCGATGGACTCCATCAACACTTCCTTGGCCATTACCGCGGCTTTCTCGGCGGTGCCGCCGATGCCGATGCCGAGCATGCCCGGTGGGCACCAGCCGGCGCCCATGGTCGGAACGGTCTTGAGCACCCAGTCAACGATCGAGTCGGACGGGTTGAGCATGGCCATTTTCGACTTGTTCTCGGAACCGCCACCCTTGGCCGCCACGTCCACTTCCACGGTGTTGCCCGGGACGATGGAGTAGTGGATGACCGCTGGGGTGTTGTCCTTGGTGTTCTTGCGGGCACCGGCCGGGTCGGCGAGGATCGAGGCGCGCAGGACGTTTTCCGGCAGGTTGTAGGCGCGACGCACGCCTTCGTTGATCATGTCGTCCAGGCCCATGGTGGCGCCGTCCCAGCGCACGTCCATACCCACGCGCACGAACACGGTGACGATACCGGTGTCCTGGCAGATCGGGCGGTGGCCGGTGGCACACATGCGCGAGTTGATCAGGATCTGGGCGATGGAGTCACGGGCCGCCGGCGATTCTTCGCGCAGGTAGGCTTCGTGCATGGCCTGGATGAAGTCAACGGGGTGGTAGTAGGAAATGAATTGCAGGGCGTCGGCAACGCTCTGAATCAGGTCGTCTTGCTTGATCACGGTCATGAGTCGCGCTCCTCTATAAGGGAACATTCAATAAAGATGGCGTCAGTGTTGCATCGGTCGGCTGAAGCCATCTTTCCAAGGCACGCCAGAATGGTGCAGGCGCGACGCTAAAAAGGCGCGGCAGTATAACCCGGCACGGTGGCCGATACACCCGACTATGGTCACGAATGCCCGGCCCGGTTATCGGTAGGAGCGAGCTTGCTCGCGAAAAGCGTGAATCTGGTGGGTTTCATCTGGTTGTCCGCGTTATCGTTAGCGATCTTCGCGAGCAAGCTCGCTCCTACCTAGAGAGGTAACGGCGTTATGCCTGAACTCTACGTCGGCGAACGCCACTGGTCGGTCACCTCCGGCAGCAACCTGCTGGATGCCTTGAATCAGGCCGGCGTGGCCGTGCCCTTCAGTTGCCGGGCCGGCAGTTGCCATGCGTGCCTGGTGCGTTGCGAGGGTAAGGTCGACGACCAGCAGCCCGAAGCCCTCAGCCCGACGCAACGCCAGCAAGGTTGGCGCCTGGCGTGCCAGTGCCGGGTCAGTGCGGACCTGAAGGTCGAAGCGTTTGACCCCCAGCGCGATGGCCTGCCCGCCCAGGTGGTGGGCGCCGATTGGCTGAGTTCGACGGTACTGCGCCTGCGCCTGCAACCGGAACGTGCTCTGCGGTACAGCGCCGGGCAGCATCTGGTGCTGTGGGCGGGGCAGGTGGCGCGCCCTTATTCTCTGGCGAGCCTGCCTCAGGAGGAGCCGTACCTGGAGTTTCATATCGAGTGCCGCCAGCCTGGTGCATTCAGCGATGCCGCGCGACAGTTGAAGGTCGGTGAGCCTCTGCGCCTGGGCGAACTGCGGGGCGGAGCGCTGCACTATGATCCCGACTGGCAATCGCGGCCATTGTGGCTGCTGGCCTCCGGTACCGGCCTGGGGCCCTTATGGGGGGTGTTGCGCGAGGCACTGCGCCAGGATCACCAAGGCGAGATTCGCGTGATTCACCTCGCCCATGAGGCCGAGGCTCATTACCTGACTAAACCCCTGGCAGCCCTTGCCGCCAAGCATGGGAACCTGACCGTGGAGCTATGGACTGCGGCGCAGTTGCAGCCGGCATTGGCGCAACTGCGGCTTGTTTCCCGGCAAACCCTGGCCTTGCTCTGCGGGCACCCCGCCAGCGTCGAGGCGTTTTCCAAGCGCTTGTTTCTGGCGGGACTGCCGCGTAATCAATTGCTGGCGGATGTGTTTCTGTCCAGTCCTTCCAATTTATGAAAAGCCAGCTCCCACAGTAGACCGAATTGTCTGACCAGACACGGACTACTGTGGGAGCTGGCTTGCCTGCGATGAGGCCCTGAAATTCGACATATTGGCTTGCAGTGAAATGCAAAAAGCCCCGCCATTCACATGGCGGGGCTTTTGTTTTTCAGCCTGTCACTCAGACCTGCGGGTCGCCCACATGCAGGATCTTCATGCCATTGGTGCCACCGGTGGTGTGGTAGCTGTCGCCCTTGGTCAGGATGACCCAGTCGCCTTTTTCCACAACGCCGCGTTTAACCAGCTCGTCGATCGCCTTCTGGCTGACTTCGTTCGGTGCCAGCGAAGCCGGGTCGAACGGGATGGTGTACACGCCACGGAACATGGCCGCGCGGGCCTGGGCTTCGCGGTGTGGGGTGAACGCGTAGATAGGCACCGAGGAGCGGATGCGCGACATGATCAACGGCGTGTAGCCACTTTCGGTCAAGGCGATGATGGCCTTGACACCCGGGAAGTGGTTGGCGGTGTACATGGCAGCCAGGGCGATGCTCTGGTCGCAGCTTTCGAAGACTTTGCCGATGCGATGGCTGGAGGTCTTGCTGGTCGGGTGCTTTTCGGCACCGACGCAGATACGCGCCATGGCCTGTACGGCCTCCAGCGGGTAAGGGCCGGCGGCACTTTCAGCCGAGAGCATCACGGCGTCGGTGTAGTCGAGTACGGCGTTGGCCACGTCGGACACTTCGGCACGGGTCGGCATCGGGTTCTGGATCATCGACTCCATCATCTGGGTCGCAACGATCACCGCTTTGTTGTGACGGCGTGCGTGCAGGATGATCTTCTTCTGGATACCGATCAGCTCGGCGTCACCGATTTCAACGCCCAGGTCGCCACGGGCAACCATCACGGCATCGGAGGCCTTGATCAGGCCGTCGAGGGTTTCATCATCGGCCACGGCTTCAGCACGTTCGATCTTCGCTACCAGCCAGGCGGTACCGCCGGCTTCGTCGCGCAGTTTACGAGCGTATTCCATGTCGGCGGCGTCGCGCGGGAAGGACACGGCGAGGTAGTCCACTTCCATTTCGGCGGCGAGCTTGATGTCGGCCTTGTCTTTTTCAGTCAGGGCCGGCGCCGTCAGGCCACCACCGCGACGGTTGATGCCTTTGTGGTCGGACAGCGGGCCGCCGATGATCACGGTGCAGTTCAGTTCGGTCGGCGTG
The DNA here is from genome assembly GCF_029960685.1 of Pseudomonas sp. AL10. NCBI lineage: Bacteria > Pseudomonadati > Pseudomonadota > Gammaproteobacteria > Pseudomonadales > Pseudomonadaceae > Pseudomonas > Pseudomonas sp. AL10. The sequence continues at coordinate 140,046 of NZ_JASBQZ010000012.1, read as the reverse complement.
GCAGTGTCAACGCGCATCACCACACGGCCGTCGTCCAGCAGCAGTTCGTCACCGACGCCGCAGTCCTTGACCAGGTCCGGGTAGTCGATGCCCACCACGTCCTGGGTGCCTTCGGTCAGCGGGTGGCTGGTGGAAAAGGTGAACTTGTCACCGATCTTCAGCTCGATCCGCTTGTTGGTGAATTTGGCGATACGGATTTTCGGGCCTTGCAGGTCGCCCAAGAGTGCAACGAAGCGGCCATGCTTGGCGGCGAGGTCACGCACCAGCTTGGCGCGAGCCTTGTGCTCGTCCGGGGTGCCGTGGGAGAAGTTCAGACGGGCGACGTCCAAACCAGCCAGAATCAGCTGTTCGAGGACTTCCGGCGAGTTACTGGCCGGGCCAAGGGTGGCGACGATTTTGGTACGACGGACGGACATGCACGGACTCCTGAGTTCAAGCGCTGGGGAAGGCTACTATGCTCTTTCGTTGTAGTCATTGTTCGTTTGCACTACTTATCGACGATTGGCTTGTTTTGGCGGCGGTTGAATGGGCAAACGCCTTGAAGATTTTCGACCAGGGGTCGATACACTGCACAAGACAGGAGAACCCCATGCGAATTTTGCTCGTTGCTGCCCTGGCCGTCAGTGTTGTCGGCTGTACCCGCTGGTCGATGGACCACCATTTGAACAACGCTTACCGTGCCTATGGGGTCGGTGATTGCCAGCGTGTCACCCTGGAGTTGTCCCAGGTCGATCGCGAGAGCCGAACTCGCCGCTACGTGCAACCGGAGGTTTCGATGTTGCGTGGGCAGTGCCTGGAACGCCAGAAACTCTTTGTCGATGCCGCACAGACCTATCAGTTCATCATCGGCCACTACCCGTCGAGCGAGTACGCCTATCGAGCCCGTGCGCGGCTCGATACCTTGCAGCAACTGGGGCATCTGCCGGCTGCAGGCCTGGCAAAACCAAGGCCTGCGTCGTTGTAAGGGTATTTGTCGCTTCATGGCTGGCCTGTCGCCAGTCTTGCGCTATTCTTTGAATGTCTGTTTGTGCAGTACCCATTCGAACGGATGCAATGCCCGGATTCGGCAGCTGTTTGGTGACAAGCGGTAGCTGTTGTCACACCGAGATCCAGGGAGAGCGAGCGATTGCTTGTTCCGAATCACTGGCACGGCCAGATTTTTGGCTATTGGATGGCGACTTCACCATGTTTACCGAACGACGGATCGAGCGGCATCAACTGCCGTATTTTCTGCAGGTGTTCAATCGTATTACTGACAAGCCAATCGGCTATCTTGGTAATGTGTCTGAAAACGGTCTGATGCTGATCAGCTCGTTACCCATGATGACCGACGTGGATTTCGAGCTGCGCTTGAAAGTGCCGGTGGCGCAGGGCGAGTTCAAGGCAATTGACCTCACGGCAACCTGCTTGTGGAGCCATGAAGATGTCACCCCGCAGCATTACGACTCGGGGTTCAGCGTGCTTGAGGCGCCCGAAGAGTACCGGCACCTGATCAACGCGCTGTTGCAGTACTTCAGCTTTTATCCTTTGCAGGCCTCTGTCTGAATTATGCGTGGGGTCTTGGCTGTTTCCTGGCCATGGCCCTGCGCAGTCATCCTCAGAATACTCCGGCCTTTTTCCATTCCAGATAGCGCGTGACCAGCCCGGCACCCAGCGCCGATGGCAAGGTATCCAGCACCGAGAGCCCATGGGCACTCAAGCGATCATGGCGTTGGTTGCGGGTATTGAGGTAATCGACCGTGCCGCAGTAAGCCAGCGCTTCGGGCAATGTTTGCACCGGTGCCTGGCGTAGTTGGTCGAGGACCTCTTCCCTCAGGCTGGCCACCAATACCCGGTGATGCCTACTGATACGCTGGACGGCGGCCATCAAGGCTTCATCCTCCTCATCCCGCAGGTTGGTGACGATGATCACCAGTGCCCGGCGTTTTTGCCGTGCCAGCAATTGGCTGGCGGCAGCCTGGTAGTCGGCGGTTTTTCGCGTGGTCTGCAGGTCGTAGACCGCATTGAGCAACAGGTTCAATTGGCCACTGCCTTTGACCGGCTTCAGGTAGCGCGGCTGGTCGCTGGCGAACGTGCACAGCCCTACGGCATCGCCCTGGCGCAAGGCGACATAACTGAGCAGCAGGCAGGCGTTGAGGGCGTGGTCAAAATGGGGCAGTTCATCATCCTGGCTGCGCATGTGCTGGCCGCAATCGAGCATGAACACGATTTGCTGGTCGCGCTCATCCTGATATTCCCGGGCAATGGGCGTTCGTTGGCGGGCGGTGGCTTTCCAGTCGATCTGGCGCAGGCTGTCACCTTCACGAAACTCCCGCAGTTGATGAAACTCCAGGCCTAATCCTCGCCGCTGATGTTGGCGCACGCCCAGTTGGCTGAGCCAGTTATCCACACCTCGCAACTGCGCACCGTATAAACGTGCGAAATCCGGGTAAACGCGGGTGGCATCGTGGGTAACGACCCAGCGTCGTGCAGACCACAGCCCCAGTGGGCTGGGCAGCAGCAGCTCGCAGCGACTGAAATGGAAGTGCCCGCGCCGCAAGGGGCGCACGCGATAGCCCAACTGAGCACGTTCACCGGGGCGTAGTTGAATGAATTGAGGCAGGTTCTCCACAGCCAGGCCATCGGGCACGTGATCGAACACCTGCACGGTCAGTGGTTGCGGGTAGTCGTGCTCCAGGCACAGGCGTATTTCTTCCCAGCGCCCCAGCGCCAGGCTACCGGGCAATGCCCTGTACACGCGGGCCGAAGGGCGGCGACGTAAGCGTGCAGCATCCAGCATCGCCAGCAGCAACAGGGCCAGCAGCAGGCCCCAGGCTACCGAATGCAAGGTGGCGGGCACTGTGAACTGCAACGCTGCCGAGGCGCCCATCAAGATGTTCAAGCCGAGCAGAACGCCCAGCCAGGTCAGCAGCAGACGAGTCGGTTTCATGGCCGCGTCATTGCCTTGGTGCTGCAATCTGGTCGAGTAACTGCTGGAGCACCTGGTCGACTTCAAGGCCGTCGATGTCCAGTTCGGGTGCGATGCGTACCCGGTGACGCAGTACCGCCAGGGCGCAGCCCTTGATGTCATCGGGGGTGACGAATTCGCCACCGCGCAACAGCGCACGGGCACGGGCGCCGCGTACCAGGGCAATGGAGGCCCTGGGGCCGGCACCGATGGCCAGCCCCGGCCAACTGCGCGTGGCACGGGCCAGGCGCACGGCGTAGTCGAGCACCTGCTCATCCAACGGCAGGTCACTGGCAATTTGCTGCATCGTTACTACGTCCTCGGCTTGCAGCACCGTACGCAACGGCTGTACCTCCAGCATGTCGGCCTTGGACGAGCGCGTCACTTCGCGGACCATATCCAGCTCTTGTAGAGCATCTGGGTAGTCCATTCGTACCTTGAGCATGAACCGGTCCAGCTCGGCCTCGGGCAGTGGGTAGGTGCCTTCCTGCTCGATGGGGTTCTGGGTCGCCAGCACCATGAAGGGTTGGCCGATGGGTAATGCCTCACCCTCAAGGGTCACTTGACGTTCCTGCATGGCTTCGAGAAGCGCTGCCTGGGTTTTGGCCGGTGCCCGGTTGATCTCGTCGGCCAGCAGCAGGTGGGTGAATAACGGCCCCTTGCGCAGTTTGAACTGTTCGGTCTGCAAGTCGTACACGGCGTGGCCGGTGACATCGCTGGGCATCAGGTCCGGGGTGAACTGGATACGGGCGAAATCACCGCCAAAGCAGCGGGCCAGGGCGCGTACCAGCAAGGTCTTGCCCAAGCCAGGCACGCCTTCGAGCAGTACATGGCCGCCTGCGATCAGGGCGGTGAGTACGTCATCAATCACAAGGTCCTGGCCAATCACGGCCTTGCTCAATTCCACGCGCAGCGCCTGGGCCTGCTGGCTGGCATGCTGAAGGTTTTCGGCGGTCAGGGCGGTGGCCAGTGGAGAGTCGCTCATAAGGCATTCCTGAGGGTTTGCAGGCACGCCACCTGTCGGCTGAAGTCGGCGCTGGAAAGCCGCTTCAGCGCAACGGGCTCTAACGCCTGGCTGATGATATGAGGGGGTTGTCGCGTAAGGTGCTCCAGCACTTGGCGTTGCCCTGGCGCATCGAGGTGTTCAAACCCAGGATGACGTCGCCGGGCTGCGCGCAGAATGTCGTGTTGCAAGGCTTTCAACAACGTGCCCTGGCCACTGCGGCGCAACAGGAAATCCGCGCTGGCCTTCAAGTGTTCCTGCAACTGGCGACGCGCCTTGGGCGCCGGTGCCTGGACCGGGCCGTGGCGCATGCCTGCCTGCCACAGCCCCAGGGCAACCAGCGCAATCAGGGTGACCAGGGCCTGGGGGAAATAACGCAACAACAGGGTAAACAGGTCGTCTGTGTCGCTGTTGAACAGCAAGGTGACGTCAGTGCCTTGGCTCAGGTACCACAGCAACCAGGCGTTATCATGTTTGCCGATATCCGCGGTTTTCCACAGGTCGCTGTCGGTGATCACCGTTACGCGGCCTTGCCCAAGGTCAAGTTGCATCAGGTGGCTGGACTTGGCGCTGTTGGCGGAAAACTGCGCCAGATGCTTGGGGTCGGTGAGGTTGAAGTCGGTGTCAAAACTGAAATAGGCCGGTGCCGTTTCGTTGTCGACATACAGCTTGGTCAGGTCCGGCTTGGTTTTTTTACGCGGTGGCGCGGGTTCGTCGAAGGCGTCGCTCAAGGTTTGACGGACAGTGAGGCGATCAAGCAGCAGGTCACCGCTGGTGCCGGTTTCCTCATCCCATAATGCTTCGGCGACTAATAGCAGGTGGCCGCCGGCTTTTGCCCAGCCCAGCAGTTGTTCGACCTGGCGTGGGGTCATGTTGCTGCGCTCCCCCAGCAGCAACAGGCTATGGCCTTTGGCGGGCAGCTCGGCGAGTCGTTCAAGGCCATTGGCATGCGCCACCACCACGCCTTGCTGGCGCAGAAAGTGCTCAGCGGCCAGGTAAGGGTTGGCGCGTGCCTCTGGTGACGGGCCGCGATCTACCACTTCCTCGTAGGGAATTGCCTTGTGCCAGGCATAAAGGCCGCCCGCACCCAACAGGCATGCCGATAACAGCGCTATCCACAATAACGCGCGATTCATTGGCCCGCTCCGCCACTGAAGAGAGCACGCCAGTCGCTGCACAGTTTTTGTTGGGCTGAAGAGGGCGGCAGACGGTGACCATAGGCCAGGTTTTGCCAGTGGCGTGTCAGTTCGTCGCTGAACGCGAGTAACTGCGGTTGTTGCAAATGATGGACACGCTCCAGCACCTGCCCCTCGGTATCGGCGTTTGTCAGTGGCAGGTCGAACTCATGCAACAGCCGGCTGAGCAAACCACGATACAGCAGGCCAAGAGCTTCCCGGGGCTGGGTGGGCCATAGCTGTTCGACGGTACTGGCGATGTCTTGGGGCAATGTCTCGGTGCCCAACTCCAGCCCGAACAGTTGGGCAGGAACGGGCGAGGGAGCGGCCGTGCGAGTGGGTCCAAGGCGGCTGACGAAGGTGCGCAACCATTCACGGTAACGCCAGCACACCAGGGCCAGGCCGCCAATCACAAGGCTCCAGAGCAGTATTTCCAAGGTTTTGGCGACGTATTTGAAAGTGTCGCTGTTGAAGTTGTCGAGCAGTGCCTGGAGCCAGCCAGGTAACCTGCCGTCGCCCTTGGCCTTGTTTTTAACCGGCGTTTTTTCTTCGCCAAACCGATAGCGTGTGACGGTTTCCGGGTTCTTGAAAGGTGGCTTTTCCAGCAATGCCTGGATGGATTGGCTGGCGGCCTGGGTGCTGAGGGGCTTATGGGCTGTGGCTTCATCTGCCATGGCGGGTGGGCTGACGTGTAGCAGCGCCAAGCCGACGACCAGCAACAACAGCGGTGCGACGTTGCTCAGGCGCTGGCGCAGGCGACGGAATACCAGTTCCAGGTCCCAGGCCTCCAGCACCGTGCGGCGGTTGAGGTACAGGCTGAAGCCACAGGCGACGTAGATGGGTTCCCAGAACACCAGGACCAGGGCATAGAAAGCATTGCTCAGGTGCTCAAGCCAAAGCACGTCCGAGCCTGATGCCAATACCAGTCGTTGCCAGTCCCAGTCCAGTTCAACCTGTTGCGGGATGAAGAGATAGAACAGGGCCATGCCGCCAAACCACAGACCGATTTCCAGGTGTACGCCGATCGTCGTCAGCCAGCGTGCGGCGCCAGCGTTACGTTGCAGCAACACCCCAAGGCGTCGTTGACGTGCGTCACCGTCCAGGCCTTCCAGTTGGCTGACGGGCAGGGTGAAGCTGCGGCTCATGCTCAGCCGCCGCCAGGTCAGGCTGGCGAACAGTTGCCCCTTGAGCAATTGCGGCCAATGGCGAACGGCCTGTTTGAGGCCGGGGGGCTCACCAAACAGGGCTTTGGAAAGAATATACAGCGGCAAGCGCTCGAAGGCCGGCTTGAGCCACCAGAACAGGAACATGGCCAAAGACGGGTAATTCCAGAGCAGCACTGTCAACAGGCTGAATACCGGCAGGCTCACCAGCGCCCAACTGCCCATCAGCAGGGCGCGGTGTTCCCTGGCCATCAGCACCCCCAGGTCCATGGCTTCCCAGGAAGTGCGCGGGCGAATCACTACGCTGGCGTCAGTCAGGCGCATGGCGACTCCGCCCGGCCAGGGTCAGGTAAGCGGCCACCAGCAGCCAGAGCGCGACGCCTACTGCGTATTTGATCCAGGGCTCAATGCGAGTGGTTGAGGACCAGTAGGCTTCGATAAAGGCTGCGATCAACAGAAACACCATGACACCGCAAAGCATCCGTACGCTTTTGCGCGCGGCCAGGCGCAGGGCCTCGCTGCGCGCCAAGCGCCCGGGGGCGACCAGTGACCAGCCCAGTTGCAAGCCCGCGGCACCGGCCAGTGTGATGGCGCTCAACTCGAATGCGCCGTGACCAATGACAAACGACCAGAAGGTCTGGCCATAGCCAATGTCGGTAAGGTGCCCGGAGACCGCACCTATGACCAAACCGTTGAAAATCAGGAAGAACACACTGCCCAGGCCAAACAACAGGCCGGCAGCAAAGGTCTGGAAGGCGATGCCGATGTTGTGCATCACGTAATAGCCAAACATCATCCAGTCTTCGCTGGCGGCACGCTCGGCAGCGCGGCCCAGGCGGCTGGCGTCTGGGTTGTACATCCCCTGCATCTCGGCCACCTGCTGGGGGCTGATGATGCTGTAGACCAGGTCGGGGAACAGGTACACCAGCAGGGCGATCCCCACCAGGCTGCCAAAGAACAGCAGGCCGGCGATCAGCACGAAGCGCCATTGTTCGCGTACCAGGCGTGGGAAGTCGGCGAGAAGAAACGCCAGTATGTTTGCCGTCAGTTGGCTGCGATGACGATACAGTTGTTGATGGCCGCGCAATGCCAGCTGTTGCAACGGATCGACCAGGTAACTGCTGTAGCCGCGCTGCTGAGCCAGGGCCAGATGTTGGCACAGGCGTCGATATTGATGCGGGAAGTCGGCGACATCGGCGGCCTTGGCTTTACCTTGCTCCAGTTGCTTCAACTGCTCGGCGAAGGTTTGCCATTGATGCTGGTGGCGGCTTTCAAAAAGGCTTTGCTTCATGTCGGCCCCAACAAACCACGGGCTACACCGTTGAGTTGCTCCACGGCACGCGGTGCAGGCACCTGCAGGGGCCCTGCGAGGATGGCGGCCAGTTCATGCACCCGTTCGGCCGAGAGTTCCGCCTGGCGTTCGGCGAAACCGAGGATGGCCCGCTGTTCGCTCAGCTCCAGTGCGAATGACAGGCGCAGGGCGGGTGCTTGAGGGATGCTTGGGCGTGCCAGCGGCAGTTCGCGGTATACCACCAGCGTACCGGCCGCCAGGTCGCCGAGCCGCTTGAAGTGCGGATGCTGCAGGCAGCTGATCGCGCCGAGGAAATAACCGAAGGGCAGCATGTCGACAAAACGCAGCAGGTTGCGGATCAGCGATGCCGACCAGCCAATGGGCGTGCCGTCATCCTGTACCACGCGCAGGCCCATGACCTGCTTGCCCGGCGAGCAGCCCTGGTTGAGCACTTCGAACAACACCATGTACCACCAGCTCACCAGGAACAGCAGCAGCGAACCCAGCCCGACCCCCACATTGCCGAGCAACGCCAGTGGCACCAGCAGGATACCCATGATGATCCCGCGCACGCCCAGGTCGAATGCAAACGCCAATGCCCGCGAGGGCAGGCCAGCAGGGCGCAGGGGCAGGTCGATGCCCTCCGGCGTTTCTATCTGATAGTGGGTATCCAAAGGCGTTGATGGCATTGCGATCCTTGGCAGTGCGAGGCGACTTAGAAACACGGATGCTAGCAGTGTCGAGGATGGAAGCAACCACCCGAGGTTTTTCTGGATATTTATACAGTAAGGTATCGCTGGCCCCAAACGCCTTGCAGCGCCTAGACTTTGTCGGTCTTCAGCACAGGAATAGCCCGTGACCTCGATTTTCTGGTACGACTATGAAACCACCGGCATCAACCCGCGCAACGATCGTCCGCTCCAGGTAGCCGGTATCCGCACCGACCTTGAGCTCAATGAGGTCGGTGCGCCGATCAATCTGTATTGCCAGCCCAGCGACGATATCCTGCCTCATCCGGCAGCGTGCGCGATCACGGGTATCACGCCGGGTATCCTCGCCGAGAAGGGCCTTGCCGAAGCCGATTTCATGACTCGGGTGCACGCCGAGCTGGCCGCGCCAGGTACCTGCGGCGCCGGCTACAACACCCTGCGATTTGACGATGAAATGACGCGTTACAGTCTGTACCGCAATTTTTTCGACCCGTATGCGCGCGAGTGGCAGGGCGGCAACAGCCGCTGGGACTTGATCGATGTCATGCGCACCGCCTACGCCCTGCGGCCGGAGGGCATCAACTGGCCCGAGCAGGAAGGGCGCGTGACCCTCAAGCTCGAACGCTTGACCGAGGCCAACGGCATCGACCATGGCCAGGCCCATGACGCGTTGTCGGATGTGCGTGCAACCATCGCCCTGGCGCGGTTGGTCCGAGACAAACAACCGAAGTTGTATGAGTGGTTGTTTCAACTGCGCAGCAAACAGCGGGTTATGGATGAGGTGCGGTTGCTGCAACCGATGGTGCATATCTCCGGGCGTTTCTCTGCCGAGCGCCATTACCTGGGCGTGGTCTTGCCCCTGGCCTGGCACCCGCGCAATCGCAATGCCTTGATCGTCTGTGACCTGGGGCTCGATCCACAAGGGCTGTTGGACCTGGATGCGGCGACCCTGCGCCAGCGCCTTTACACGCGCCGCGATGAGTTGGCCGAAGGTGAGCTGCCGGTTCCGCTCAAGTTGCTGCATATCAACCGCTGCCCGGTGGTCGCGCCGTTAAAGGTGCTGCGCCCGCAAGATCTGGAGCGCCTGCAACTGGATAAGGAGGCTTGCCTTGCGCGGGCGCTGCGGCTAACTGACGCACAGGAAGTTTGGCGGGACAAGTTAGCGGCCATTTATGCCGAGGAAGAATTTGCGCCGAACGCGGACCCGGAGCAGCAGCTCTACGATGGTTTTATTGGTGACCGTGACCGTCGTTTATGTGAGCAAGTTCGCATGGCGGAGCCTGCGCAGTTGGCCCGTCAGCAGTGGCCGTTCGATGATCATCGTTTGCCGGAATTATTATTTCGCTACCGGGCGCGTAACTTTCCTGAAACCTTGAACAATGAGGAGCAACACCGCTGGAAACTTTTCTGTCAGCAACGTTTGTCGGATGCGCAGTGGGGGGCGCCGAATACCCTGTTGGGATTTAAGCAGGCGCGTGAGGAGTTGGCGGTTAGTGCTACATCGTTTCAGTGTCAGGTACTGGCGCAATGGCAGGACTATGTAGATTCCTTAGCGGCGCGCCTGAATCTGTAGGCGCATAACTACAGAATATTCCGACAATAAAAAACGCCAGCAAGCTGGCGTTTTTCATGTGTGACGTATCGGGTGAACGTCCGACCGGGCTTAGCCCAGCAGGGTTGCCCAACCTTCAACTACGTCACCGCCCCACTTGGCTTTCCACTCTTTCAGAGTTTTGTGGTTGCCACCTTTGGTTTCAATCACTTCGCCGTTGTGCGGGTTTTTGTACTGCTTGACCTTGCGAGCACGCTTGGTGCCGGTAGTTTTCACAGCGCCACGTGGTGCTTTAACTTTCGACTCTGGATCCAGCAGCGCGATGATGTCACGCAGGGATTTGGAGTATTCACCCATCAGGGTGCGCAATTTGCCTTCGAATTCCAGCTCGGTTTTCAGCTTGTCGTCTTCGGACAGGTTCTTCAAACGGGCTTGCAGCTCTTTGATAGCTACTTCGGTGGCGCGGTATTCGTTGATCAGTGACATGTGGACTACCTTATGTAGAACGCTGATTGACAGGGTGAGTGGCCTAATAATAGTCAGGCAATTTCATCAAGTAAACATTTAAGACGTTATTCAGGCGAATGACATTGAATGTGTGTGAGAAAACCTGGCCGATGAGTTAATTAGAATGCGTTATGCGCAAAGATAATCGCGTTAATTTTTTGCTACTGGCCTGAGCATACCGTTGTACCGTCATATAGCGGTGGTAAAACCTTACACGATTAAGGGGTGTTGCCACGGCGAGGGCTCAAGATCAGGTGCAAGGGAATACTGCAGTTTTTTTGCGTAATCGCTAGAATAGCCGCCTTTGTGAAGTTCTGGAGTTTTCCCCTAATGCGCACTTTTCGGCTGGTGATTGCTTGCCCGGACCGGGTTGGCATCGTTGCCAAGGTCAGTAACTTTCTGGCTTCCCATAATGGCTGGATCACCGAGGCGAGCCATCACTCGGACGATCTCAGTGGTTGGTTTTTCATGCGTCACGAAATCCGTGCCGATACGCTGCCCTTTGGCCTGGAAGCCTTCCGCGAGGCGTTTGCGCCGATTGCCGAAGAGTTTTCGATGACCTGGCACATCACTGATACAGAGCAGAAGAAACGCGTGGTGCTGATGGCCAGCCGCGAATCCCACTGCCTGGCAGACCTGCTGCACCGCTGGCACAGCGACGAACTCGATTGCGAGATTGCTTGCGTGATCTCCAACCACGACGACCTGCGCAGCATGGTCGAATGGCATGGCATCCCTTATTACCATGTGCCGGTCAACCCACAGGACAAGGAGCCGGCATTTGCCGAGGTGTCGCGCCTGGTCAAGCAGCACGACGCGGATGTGGTGGTGCTGGCGCGCTACATGCAGATCCTGCCGCCGCAGCTGTGCCGCGAATACGCGGGCAAAGTGATCAACATCCACCACAGCTTCTTGCCGTCGTTTGTCGGTGCCAAGCCGTATCACCAGGCTTCCCTGCGTGGCGTGAAGTTGATTGGTGCAACCTGCCACTACGTGACTGAAGAGCTGGACGCCGGCCCGATCATCGAGCAGGACGTGGTGCGCGTCAGCCACAGCGACAGTATTGAAGACATGGTGCGCTTCGGCCGTGACGTCGAGAAAATGGTGTTGGCCCGTGGCTTGCGCTACCACCTGGAGGATCGCGTGTTGGTGCACGGCAACAAGACCGTGGTTTTCTGATTCAGCGGTTTTGATTGAAAGACGCAGGGGCCTGGAGGTAAAACTCTCCTGGCCCTTTTTTATTTCTGTTTCAGGAGATTCCCATGAGCGACCCGCTCGATAAAGCCACCTCACGGGCGCCTGCTACCTTGGGCGAGGGCTGTTTGAGTCGTTACGACCCCGACGCGCTGGATGCCGAGGATGGAACTGATTTTCCAGGCGCGGCGCGTTTATGGGAGCAGACACAGGCGCAGGACCAGCCGCCTGCCGCCCCTGAAAAAGACGCTTGAGCAGCGGTTTGCCGACCATCAATAGAAACACTGGCGCACCGGCCAGCAAATAGAAGTAATAGGTCACCGCTCGCCAGATCAGAATCGCCGCCGCCGCCGTGGATGTGCCCACCATGGGCGCCAGCAGTGCCGCTGACGTCAACTCCGCTGCGCCGGCCCCGCCTGGCGCGAGGCTGAACTGCCCGGCAGTCAGCGACAGCATCTGGATCAGAAAACTCCAGGCCCACTGCACCTCACCGTCCAACCCGCGCAGCGCCAGGTACAGCACGCTGTAACGCAGCAACCAATGCAGGCTGGTCAGCGCAAAGACCCCAAGCAAGGTGCTCCGGGGAAGTTTCAGCGTGGCGCTGAACGCCGCAAGAAAACGCAGCAACCGGCGTGCCCAGTGTCGGCGGGCGGTAGCGCCGACCTTCATGGCCTTGAGTGCCAAACCCGCCAGGCGAATCAGCCGTCGGTGAAAATGCACCACGGCCCAGCCACTGATCACCCCACCCACCATCGACACGGCGCTGAGCCCCAGCAACCACTCCATACGCGGGCTGATGCTATGAAACAGCGCATACAGCAGGATGCCCACCAGTGCGCAGAGAAAAAACACCAAGTCGCTCAGTTGGTCCATGGCGAACACCGCACTGCCGTGGGCGGGGCGCACGCCGTTACGTGCCAGCAGTGCCATCAGGGTCAACGGCCCGCCGCTGCCACCGGGTGTGGCGCACATGGCGAACTCGGTGGATATCACCACGCCTAGGCTTTTGAGCGGCCCTAACCGAGCGCGATGCTCGCCAAGCAACAGGCGGATGCGCAGGCTGTTGATCAGCCAACAGCCGATGATCATGGTGAACATCCCCAGCAACTGGGGCAGCGGAAACTGGCGCAGGCGTGTAATGCTATCGCCGCCGCCCAGCCACAGTGGGATCACCAGCGCCACCAAGAGCGCCAACATTAACCAGATCAGTCGGCCCATGGCTGCGTCGCCAGCCAGGCGGCCTTGGTTTGGGGGACACGCCCCGCGTTGAGCAGGCATTGCAGGGTGTGCAGCCAATAATCGCGGGAAAACCTGTGGCGCATGTCCACCGGGTGCAATCCCAGTCGGATCAGCGGGGCCTTCTGCCACCGCTGTTCCCGGCGGTCGCTGAGGACTTTGGATAATCCCCGGCGCCAGGCACTGCGCGCACTCCACACCAGGCCGGGGGCGTTGATAGGCGTGAAGTCCGGCAGGCGATAAAGATGTTGTGGGTCGCTGGTGTAGCTCAGCGGCAACTGGCGCAATGCCTGCCGGGTGCCGTCGCTCATCAACCAGGCGGGTGCAACAAAGCCATGCAGCGGCCAACCATTACGCTGGAATACCTCAATGCCGGCGGTCAGCCGCCGCAACGCCTCGGCTTCGGACAGCTGGTAAAACTCGCCTTCGTGGGTATAGATGCGTCGCATAAACCATTCTTTTGGCGTACGCGGCCGAGGTTGGTCGTCGCAATGGTAGTAACCATGCAAGGTGAGTTCATCGCCCTTGGCGACACGGCTATCGAGCAGGCGCCGAAAATCGCGGTGGGCGGCCAAGTCGTCATGGTGATGGAAGTCCGGCACCACCAGCCAAGTGATGGGCACGTTGCCCAGTGCGTCGACGGCCTCGACAAAGGGCCGGTAGTCGGCCCAGGTGTGCGGTGCCACGTCGTGCAGTACCAGCATCAGCGCGCGCTCAGCCATGGGCGAGCATCGGTTCATGGCTGCCCAGCACGGCGTAGTAATGCCCCAACAGGCTGTCGACTACCGTGTCCCACGCATAGTGCTGCTCGACATGGCGCCGAGCCTGGGCCCCCAGGCGTCGGCTGTCGGTACTGAACAGCTCGCGCACCGCATCGGCCATGGCCTTTGGGTTGTTCGGCGCGCACAGCAGGCCACAACGCTCATCGACAATTTCGGTAAAGGCCCCGGCCGCCACGGCGACCACCGGAATACCGCAGGCCATGGCTTCCAGAATCACCAGGCCGAAGGTCTCCTGGTCGCCGCCATGCAGTAAGGCGTCGGCGCTGGCCATCAGCCGCGCAACATGCTGGGCGGGCCGGAATCCATCTATCACGGTGACATTGTCCGGCACGCTGGCCGGCATGCCGGAGCCCACCAGCAGCAAGTGGTAGCCATCCCCCAGGCGCTTCATGCAGTTGAGCAGCACCGGCAGGTTTTTCTCCTTGGAGCCGCGCCCGGCGAAGATCAGTAGCCGAGTGTCTTCGCCAATCCCCAGTTCGGCGCGCAGGCCGGGGTCACGTACCTCAGGGGTGAAGGTTTGCAGGTCTACGCCCAGGGGTTGCACGAAGACATTTCTGACGCCAAGCCCGGTGAGCTTGTCGGCCATGACCTGGCTGGGGGCGAGCACTCGGTCAAAATTCCCATAGAGTTTGCGCACATAGGCTTCAACATTGGGGGTAAACCAAGGCCCCATGCGGTTGCTCACCAGCAGTGGCAGGTCGGAGTGGTAGAAGCCGATGACCGGCACATCCAACTGGCGCCGGGCATCCAGGGCTGCCCAGGCGGTCAGGTAAGGGTCGCCCACTTCGATCAGATCGGGCTGTAAATCGTGCAGGACATTTCGCCATGGCGCCAAGCGAACGGGGAAACGGTAGCCTTTGCCGAAGGGCAGGGCGGGCGCCGGTACTTTGAAGATGCCGTCCTGCTCGCTCAAATGTGCGCCGGGGATCAACAGGCTGTGGCGAATGCCCGGCTTGAGCGCCAGACGCCGGTGCTTGGCGTCAAGGTAAGTGCGTACGCCACCGCTGGCCGGGGCGTAGAACATGGTTATGTCAGCGATATGCACGATGAACATCCCTCCGATCCATTGCTCTCCCTAGATGGACCTGAGGTAAGGATAGATGTTCGATTGGGATTGGTGTGTTTGCCGGTCGGTTAAACGCAGGTCCCCTGTGGGAGCGGGCTTGCTCGCGAAAGCGGTGAGTCAGTCAGTACATCTTCAACTGATAGACTGCTTTCGCGAGCAAGCCCGCTCCCACATTGGATCGCCTTGCGTTCGTTTTAATGGTCGGTGTTGTTAATCAGATCCGGAAACTGCCCACCAATTGCTTCAAACGCGAGGCCTGTTGTTCCAGGTCCGAGCAGGCGCGCAGGGTCGATTGCAGGTTTTCCACCCCTTCCTGGTTGAGGGTGTTGATCTCGGTGATGTCCATATTGATCGACTCCACCACCGAGGTCTGTTCTTCAGTGGCAGTGGCGACCGATTGGTTCATGCCGTCGATCTCGCCAATGCGCTGGGTCACGCTGTTCAGGCGCTCGCCGGCCAGGTTGGCGATTTCCACGCTGTCCAGGCTGTGGCGTTGGCTTTCGCTCATGGTGCTCACCGAATCCCGAGCGCCCACCTGTAGCTCTTCGATCATCGTCTGCACCTGTTGCGCCGACTCCTGAGTGCGATGAGCCAGGTTGCGCACTTCATCGGCTACCACCGCAAAGCCACGCCCGGCTTCGCCGGCGCGCGCCGCTTCGATCGCCGCGTTGAGCGCGAGCAGGTTGGTTTGCTGGGAAATGCTGGTGATCACCTCAAGGATCTGGCCGATATTCACCGTTTTGCTGTTAAGTGCTTCGATATTGGTACTGGAGGTGCTGATCATGCTGGATAACAGCGTCATCGCCTTGATATTGCGTTCAACCACCTGCTGGCCGTCCTCGGCGAGGTGCCGTGCATCGCTGGCCTGGTTAGAAGCCTGTGCAGCATTGCGTGCGATCTCCTGGGCTGCCGCCCCCAGTTGGTTGATGGCCGCAGCAACGCTGTTCGTACGGTTGGCCTGTTCGTCTGAATTGACCATCGACGAATTCGAGGCGCTGACCACCCGCAGGGCCACCTCATTGACGTGCTCGGTGGCGGAAGACACTTCGCGGATCGAGGTATGAATGCGCTCCACGAAGCGGTTGAACGCATTGCCCAGGGTGCCGAACTCATCATTGTTCTGGATGGTCAGGCGGCGGGTCAGGTCGCCTTCACCGTCGGCAATGTCCTGCATGGCGCGGGTCATCAGGTGCAGAGGTTGCAGCAAGACGCGGATGAGCATGCCGAGCAGGGCGATAATGATCACCACCGCGATGATCGTGGCGATCACCGCCGAGGTGCGAAACTCACTGAGCATGGCGAAAGACTTGTCTTTATCCACCGAAACGCCCAGGTACCAGTTCACCGAGGGCAGGCCCTTGATCGGTGTGAACGTCACGATATTGGTCTTGCCGTTGGCTTGCACTTCGCTGAAGTCAGCGCTGATCTTTGGTGTGTCTTTTGGATAAACGTCCGCCAGGGTCTTCATCACCAGGGCTTTATCCGGGTGCACCAGCACTTTACCGTCAGCGCTGACCAGGAACGCATAACCCATGCCGCCAAAATCCAACGCGCCGATGTTATCCACCAGGGTCTGCAGGCTCAGGTCGCCACCGACTACGCCGATGCTTTGGCCGCCCTTGGCGCTGGGCGTGGCGACAGAAATGATCAGTTGCCCGGTCGCCGCGTCGATATAGGGTTCGGTCAGGGTCGAGCCGTTACTGGCCTGGGCGCCTTTGTACCAGGGGCGAACACGTGGGTCGAAGCCGTCGGGCATCTTGGTATCAGGGCGGATGGTGAATGTGCCCTGGCTGTCACCGACGTAGGTGGCCATGAATGACGAGGTCAGCGCTTTCTGCTCCAGCAGGCTGGCGACGACAGTTTTTTCAGGGTTGATGGCGATGTTCTGTGCGGCGTTTTCCACCAGGGCGATACGTCCGGTGAGCCAGGTCTGGATGTTGCTGGCGGTGACGTCGCCCATCTCATGCAGGTAGTTATTGAGGTCGTCGCGAATCGCGTTGCGCTGCAGGTAGTCGTTGTAAAGGGTAAACAACGCAAAGGCGGCGATGACGATAAGGGAGGCTGCAAGCAGGATCTTGTGGCTGAAGCGCAGATTTTTGTTCATGGCTTGAAGGGTCCGCTAAGGTCTTAATATCCGAGGCGCATCCTATGCGGGAGGCGCAAAATGGCAGCGTCAAAAAAGGTGTGGTATTTCTGGTGATAGCTCCGTTGGTCCGTATCGGAATTATCTGACCGTTTTTTAGTCTTTGTCGGGCTTACATCCGTCTATATCGACCTCGCGGCACTAAAGATTAACCATAGGTGACGAAATGCCTGACTCCACACAACTGCTTATCGGTGCAGGCCTTGACGGCCAGCCCATCGCCCAGTCCATGCGCCTGGCCAACCGTCATGGGTTGATCGCCGGCGCCACGGGCACCGGCAAGACCGTCACCTTGCAGCGCCTGGCGGAAGCCTTCAGTGATGCGGGCGTGGCGGTGTTCGCTGCCGACATCAAGGGCGACCTCTGCGGCCTGGGCGCCGCCGCCAACCCCCAGGGCAAAGTGGCCGAGCGTATTGCCGGTATGCCCTTCCTTAATTACACCGCCCAGGCGTACCCGGTCACCCTGTGGGATATCCACGGCCAATCCGGTCAC
The DNA here is from genome assembly GCF_029960685.1 of Pseudomonas sp. AL10. NCBI lineage: Bacteria > Pseudomonadati > Pseudomonadota > Gammaproteobacteria > Pseudomonadales > Pseudomonadaceae > Pseudomonas > Pseudomonas sp. AL10. Next base: position 122,784 of record NZ_JASBQZ010000012.1, on the reverse strand, counting down.
CCACTGCGCACCACCATCAGTGAAATGGGCCCGCTCTTGCTCGGCAGCCTGTTGGAACTCACCGACAGCCAACAATCGGCGCTCTATGCGGCATTCAAAGTGGCCGACCGCGAAGGCCTGTTGCTGCTGGACCTCAAGGACCTCAAGGCACTGCTCAATCACCTGCGCTATCACCCGGAACTGCTGGGCGAAGACGCCGCCTTGATGACCACCGGTTCCAGCCAGGCCTTGTTGCGGCGCCTGGCAGTGCTGGAGCAGCAGGGCGCCGAAGCCTTGTTTGGCGAGCCGGCCCTGCAATTGGAAGATATTTTGCAGCCCGCCAGCGATGGGCGTGGGCGCATCCACCTGCTGGACGCCAGCCGCTTGGTGCATGAAGCGCCGAAGGTCTACGCGACCTTCCTGCTGTGGCTGCTGGCAGAGTTGTTCGAACAATTGCCGGAACGCGGCGATGCCGACAAACCGTTGCTGGCGTTGTTTTTCGACGAGGCGCACTTGTTGTTCGCCGATACGCCAAAAGCCTTGCAGGAGCGCCTGGAGCAGGTGGTGCGCCTGATCCGTTCCAAAGGCGTCGGCGTGTATTTTGTCACCCAATCGCCGGGCGACTTGCCGGACACGGTACTGGCGCAACTGGGCTTGCGCATCCAGCACGGTTTGCGTGCGTTCACCGCCAAAGAGCAGAAATCCCTACGGGCGGTGGCGGACGGTTTCCGGCCCAACCCGACATTCGATACCTTGTCGGTGCTCACAGAGTTGGGCACCGGTGAGGCATTGGTGGGAACCTTGCAGGAAAAGGGCACGCCAGAAGTCGTCCAGCGCGTACTGGTTGCTCCTCCGCAATCGCGGATCGGGCCGCTCAGCGAAGCCGAACGCAAAGCGTTGATCGCCAGTTCGCCGCTGTTGGGGCGCTATGACAAGCCGGTGGATCGTGAGTCTGCCTATGAAGTGCTGATGGCCCGCAAGGAACTTGGGCCTGCCGAGCAGGCCGCGCCGGCCGCCGAAGAGCCGAGCTTCACCGACAAGGCCGGTGCCTTCCTGGGGACCACGGCGGGCAAGGCGTTGAAATCAGCCATGCAGCAGGCCGCCAATCAGATGGGGCGTCAGTTGGTGCGGGGTCTGCTCGGTTCGTTATTGGGCGGCAGCAAACGCAAGTAGCGCTTCAGGCTTTGGGCCGGGCATGGGCGGCCAGCCGTTCCAGGGCGGCGCGCAAGCCAGGGTCGTTGATCCCTTCGGCGGTGGCCTGAAGGGTTTCGGCGGCTGTTTCCGACAGGTCCAGGGTATGCCCCACTGCGCCTTGCGGCACGGTGGGTGGCTGCACCTTGAACTGAATGCGCGTCAAACCGGCGAACTCTTCAAACACCATCAACTGGCGCTGCAAGCGTTTTTGCTGATAACGCAAGCGGGTGGCCCAATGACCATCGGTGACAATTAACAGCAGATTGCCTTCCCGCCAGGACGCCACATGACAGTGCTCACGTGCGGCCGGTTGCAGCTGGCTTTCAAGCAGGCGTTGCAAATGGCCCAGGCGCTTGGCATGGCCAAAGATGGCTTTCAACGGCTTGGCTTCGCGAAGCAACACGCCGGGAGCGCGGGCTGTGAGAGGGCGAAATGCCATGTTTAGACACCTTAGGTAACAGAGCGGCTATCTTAGCAGAAAGCGCCTGCACACCCCGAGGCTCTGCGTCGGCTGGGCTTTGCCCATGAAATCAATAAGTAACTTCTGCACTCCATGGGTTGAAGTTCGCGCAAAAGCCCTTATTTTAAACAAGCCCTCTCACAGCGCCGTGCCTGCCTCGGGGAACAACGCCACTTTCCTCACCCACGATTCCGGGTAGAATGCGCGTTCGCAATGCGGCCGTGAGGGCTGCTCGGGCCACTCACGGTGCGCCCTCCATCCCTATGTGTGGAAGAACCTGCCGATATGTTTGCGCCTTTGTTAAAGAAACTTTTTGGAAGCAAGAATGAGCGCGAAGTCAAACGCATGCTCAAGACGGTGCAGCTGGTCAATGCCTTCGAAGAGCAGATGGTTGCTCTGTCGGACGAGCAATTGCGCGCCAAGACCCAAGAGTTCAAGGCCCGCATAGCCAAAGGTGAAACCCTCGACAAGCTGCTGCCCGAAGCCTTCGCGGTCGCCCGTGAAGCCGGTAAGCGCGTCATGGGCATGCGCCACTTCGACGTCCAGTTGATCGGCGGCATGACCTTGCATGAAGGCATGATTGCCGAAATGCGCACCGGTGAAGGCAAGACCCTGGTGGCAACCCTGGGCGTCTACCTCAACGCACTGTCCGGCAAGGGCGTGCACGTTGTTACGGTGAACGACTACCTGGCTCGCCGGGACGCCAACTGGATGCGCCCGCTGTATGAATTCCTCGGCCTGACCGTCGGCGTGGTAACGCCGTTCCAGCCGCCGGAAGAGAAGCGCGCCGCGTACGCCTGCGATATCACCTACGGCACCAACAACGAATTCGGTTTCGACTACCTGCGCGACAACATGGCGTTCAGCATGGATGAAAAATTCCAGCGTGAACTCAACTTTGCCGTGATCGACGAAGTCGACTCCATCCTCATCGACGAAGCCCGTACCCCGCTGATCATCTCCGGCCAGGCCGAAGACAGCTCGCGCCTGTACACCGAGATCAACAAGTTGATCCCGCGCCTGGAGCAGCACATCGAGGAAGTGGAAGGCGTGGTGACCAAAGAAGGTCACTTCACCATCGACGAGAAGACCCGCCAGGTCGAACTCAACGAAGCCGGTCACCAGTTTGTCGAAGAGATGCTCACCCAGATCGGCGAGCTGGCCGAAGGTGAAAGCCTGTACTCGGCGCACAACCTGGGCCTGTTGACCCACGTGTATGCCGGCCTGCGCGCCCACAAGCTGTTCCATCGCAACGTCGAATACATCGTGCAGGAAGGCCAGGTGGTTCTGGTCGACGAGCACACCGGTCGTACCATGCCCGGTCGTCGCCTGTCCGAAGGCCTGCACCAGGCCATCGAAGCCAAGGAACACCTCAACATCCAGGCCGAAAGCCAGACGTTGGCGTCCACCACCTTCCAGAACTACTTCCGTCTGTACAACAAGCTGTCCGGCATGACCGGTACGGCCGACACCGAAGCGTTCGAATTCCACCAGATCTACAACCTGGCCGTGATGGTCATTCCGCCGAACAAGCCGTTGGCGCGTAAAGACTACAACGACCTGGTGTTCCTGACCGCCGAAGAGAAGTACGCGGCGATCATCAATGACATCAAGGACGGCATGGCCAAGGGCCGTCCGATCCTGGTGGGTACCGCCACCATCGAGACTTCCGAGCACGTGTCCAACCTGCTCAACAAGGAAGGCATCGAGCACAAGGTACTGAACGCCAAGTTCCACGAAAAAGAAGCCGAGATCATCGCCCAGGCCGGTCGCCCAGGCGCACTGACCATCGCCACCAACATGGCCGGTCGTGGTACCGACATCCTGTTGGGCGGCAACTGGGAAGTGGAAGTGGCCTCGCTCGACAACCCGACACCCGAGCAGATCGCCCAGATCAAGGCCGACTGGCAGAAGCGCCACCAGGCCGTACTGGAATCCGGTGGCTTGCAGGTGATCGCGTCCGAGCGTCACGAATCGCGTCGTATCGACAACCAGCTGCGTGGCCGTGCCGGTCGCCAGGGTGACGCCGGTTCCAGCCGCTTCTACCTGTCGCTGGAAGACAGCCTGATGCGTATCTTCGCGTCGGACCGGGTGAAGAACTTCATGAAAGCCCTGGGCATGCAGTCCGGTGAAGCGATCGAGCACCGCATGGTGACCAACGCCATCGAGAAGGCCCAGCGCAAAGTAGAAGGCCGTAACTTCGACATTCGTAAGCAACTGCTCGAGTTCGACGACGTCAACAACGAACAGCGTAAAGTGATCTATCACATGCGTAACACGTTGCTGGCCGCCGACAACATTGGCGAGACTATCGCTGATTTCCGTCAGGACGTGCTCAACGCCACTGTCAGCGCGCATATCCCGCCACAATCGCTGCCTGAGCAGTGGGATGTTGCCGGCCTGGAAGCGGCATTGAAGAGCGACTTCGGTGTGGACTTGCCGGTTCAGCAATGGCTGGACGAAGACGACCACCTGTACGAAGAAACCCTGCGCGAAAAACTGATGGCCGAGCTGCTGGCGGCGTACAACGAGAAAGAAGAGCAGGCGAGTGCCGAAGCACTGCGCACCTTCGAGAAACAGATCGTATTGCGCGTGCTGGATGACCTGTGGAAAGACCACCTGTCGACCATGGACCACCTGCGCCACGGTATCCACCTGCGTGGCTACGCCCAGAAGAACCCGAAGCAGGAGTACAAGCGCGAGTCGTTCACGCTGTTCTCCGAATTGCTGGATTCGATCAAGCGCGACTCGATCCGCGTGCTGTCCCACGTTCAGGTGCGTCGCGAAGACCCGATCGAGGAAGAAGCACGCCTGCGTCAGGAAGCCGAGGCCCTGGCGGCGCGCATGCAGTTCCAGCACGACGAAGCGCCGGGCCTGGATGAGCCTGAAGCCTTGGGTGAAGAGGTCGATGTGGCCCTGGCCCAGACCCCGGTTCGCAATGACCAGAAGCTGGGTCGCAACGAACTGTGCTACTGCGGTTCGGGCAAGAAATTCAAACACTGCCACGGCCAGATCGAATAAGATTTTCGCCTGACGCTGCAACACCCCGCGCCGCGACCGGCCTTTGCCGTCGCGGCGTTTTGCCATTAATTCCCACCGTCGATAGCGACGGCACAGACATCACCTATTTTTAAGGAGCGCATTCATGGCTGTTGGTCTTGGTCCTTTGCCCACGTTGCACCCGGTTGCCGGTTTTGAACTCGGTATCGCTTCGGCCGGCATCAAGCGCCCGGGGCGCAAGGATGTAGTGGTGATGCGTTGTGCTGAAGGCTCGACCGTGGCGGGTGTGTTCACCCTCAACGCCTTCTGCGCCGCACCGGTGATTCTGGCCAAGCAGCGCGTGGCCGGTTCGATCCGTTACCTGCTGACCAACACCGGCAATGCCAACGCCGGCACCGGCGAGCCAGGCCTCGTCGCGGCGGCGCGCACCTGCGCCAAGCTGGCCCAGTTGACCGGCGTCGATGCCAGCCAGGTGCTGCCGTACTCCACCGGTGTGATCGGTGAGCCGCTGCCGGTGGAAAAAATCGAAGGCGCCCTGCAAGCCGCGCTTGATGACTTGTCTGTGGATAACTGGGCGGCTGCGGCCACCGGCATCATGACCACCGACACCTTGCCCAAGGGCGCGAGCCGACAGTTTGTGCATGACGGCGTGACCATCACCGTCACTGGTATCAGCAAAGGCGCAGGCATGATCCGCCCGAACATGGCCACCATGCTCGGCTATATCGCCACCGACGCCAAAGTCTCCCGCGATGTGCTGCAACGCCTGATGCTGGACGGCGCCAACAAGTCGTTCAACCGCATCACCATCGACGGTGATACGTCCACCAACGACTGCTGCATGCTGATCGCCACCGGCCAGGCCAACCTGCCGGAAATCACTTCTACCGAAGGCCCATTGTTTGCGGCGTTGAAGCAGGCGGTGTTCGAAGTGTGCATGGACGTGGCCCAGGCCATCGTGCGTGACGGCGAGGGCGCGACCAAGTTTGTCACGGTTGAAGTCAACGGCGGCGGCAGCCATCAGGAATGCCTGGATGTGGGCTACACCGTGGCGCACTCGCCGCTGATCAAGACTGCGTTGTTTGCATCGGACCCGAACTGGGGCCGCATCCTGGCTGCCGTTGGCCGTGCCGGCGTGCCGGACCTGGACGTGAGCAAGATTGACGTATTCCTGGGCGATGTGTGCATCGCCAGCCGTGGCGCCCGTGCCGAAACCTACACCGAAGCCCAGGGTTCGGCGGTAATGCAGCAGGAAGAAATCACCATCCGCATCGAACTGGGCCGCGGCGAGTGCAGCGAAACCATCTGGACCACCGACCTGTCCCACGAGTACGTGAAGATCAACGCGGAATACCGTACCTGAAAATGACCCTCCCCCTGTAGGAGCGAGCTTGCTCGCGAAAAACTCAAGGCCACCGCGTTTATCCAGGATGCACGCGTTATCGTTGACGTTCTTCGCGAGCAAGCTCGCTCCTACAAAGGGCTATAACGAGAGGAAGCAGTGGCGTGAAACGAGTGCATGTAGCAGCAGCGGTGATCCGCGGTGTCGATGGCAGGATCCTGCTGGCGCGCCGTGCCGATACTCAGCATCAAGGCGGCCTCTGGGAGTTTCCCGGCGGCAAGGTGGAGGCCGATGAGTCGGTTGCCACGGCCTTGTCCCGTGAATTGCAGGAAGAGCTGGGCATCCAGGTCACCACGACGCGGCCGCTGATCAAGGTGCAACATGACTATCCGGACAAACAGGTATTGCTGGATGTCTGGGAAGTCTCGGCTTTTACCGGCGAGCCCCATGGCGCTGAAGGGCAGCCGTTGGCGTGGGTGGCACCGCGGGACCTGGTCAACTATGAATTCCCGGCGGCGAATGCGCCGATTGTCGCTGCGGCACGCTTGCCTGCCGAGTACCTGATCACCCCTGGCGAGCTGGAAACCCCGACGCTGTTGCGCGGTATCCAGAAGGCTATTGCCGGTGGCATCAAGCTGGTTCAATTGCGTGCCCCTAACGGTTACGACCCCAAATACCGTGACCTAGCGGTGGATGCGGTGGGCCTGTGTGCTGGCAAGGCGCAACTGATGCTCAAGGGGCCGTTTGAGTGGCTGGGTGATTTTCCCGCTGCCGGCTGGCATATGACCTCGGCGCAGTTGCGCAAATACGCCAGTAAGGGTCGACCGCTGCCCAAAGACCGTTGGCTGGCGGCTTCGTGCCACAACGCTGAAGAGCTGGCGCTGGCAGAAATGATGGACGTGGATTTTGTCACCCTGTCGCCGGTGCAACCGACCCAGACTCATCCGGATGCCCAGCCGTTGGGTTGGGAGCAGGCGCAGCAGTTGATCGCCGGGTTCAGCAAGCCGGTGTTTCTGTTGGGCGGGGTTGGGCCGGCGCAGCGGGAGCAGGCGTGGGAGGCTGGTGCGCAAGGTGTGGCAGGTATTCGGGCGTTCTGGCCGCAGGTGTGATGAGCGTTCCCACGCTCTGCTGATCGTGCTGATCGTTCCCACGCTCTGCGTGGGAATGCCTCCTGCGACGCTCTGCGTCACGCTTTGGGACGCGGAGCGTCCGTTGATGCATTCCCACGCAAAGCGTGGGAACGATCTGCTCAGTGGGGCTTGGCCGCCGCCTGCCACAACACTTCCGCAACACCTTGGCGCTTGGCAATCACCCTGGCCGCCACAAACAGCAAATCCGACAACCGATTGATATACGCCAGCCCCACACCCTCCAACGGCTCCACGGCATTGAGGTGCTGACAGCGGCGCTCGGCGCTGCGCGCCAGGCTGCGGCACACATGGGCCTGGGCGATCAAGGCTGAGCCGCCGGGCAGAATGAAGTTCTCCAGCGGTCCAACCTCTTCATTCCAACGATCAATCGCTGCTTCCAGTCGATCCACTTCCTCCGCATTCAGCGCCTTGTACACCGGCATGGCCAGCTCACCGCCCAAGTCAAACAGACGGTGCTGGCAAGGGGTGAGCACTTCAATCACATCCTTCAACGCCGGATGCTTGCCGCTTTGTTCTTCAAGGTTGGCCAGCAGCAGGCCCAACTGGCTGTTCAGCGTATCCACCTCGCCAATCGCTTCCACGCGTGGATGGTCCTTGGGCACGCGGCGGCCGTCGCCGAGGCCGGTTTCGCCTTTGTCGCCGGTACGGGTGTAGATCTTCGACAGGCGAAAGCCCATGGTCAGTGCTCCAGTTGGGTAAATTCAGTGGGGGGCAATTGGCTGCCGGCCAGAGGCAGGCGCAAGGTAAAGCAGGTGCCCTGGCCCAGGGTGGAATGCACTTCCATCTGGCCCTTGTGGTTGTTGGTGATGATGAAATACGACACCGACAGGCCTAGCCCGGTGCCCTGGCCGATTTCCTTGGTAGTAAAGAAGGGTTCGAACGTACGTTTGCGCACGTTTTCGCTCATGCCGATGCCGTTGTCTTCCACCTGGATTTCGGCCCACGGCGGGTTGAGGCGGGTGCGCAGAATAATGCGCCCAGGTTCGCTGTCGTCTTCCCGCAGGTGAATGGCCTGGGCAGCGTTCTTCAACAGGTTGAGCAGCACTTGCTCCAGCTCGTTGGCGGTGCCGGGTACCGGGCCCAGTTGCGGATCGAACTGGCGGATGATCGCCTGGCCCTTGAAATCGAAACCGATGGTCAGGTCGAAGTCGTTGCCGGCGATTTCCACGGCCTGGTCAATCAGCGCCGGCAAATCGCAGGGTGCCATCTGGCGATTGCTGCGGCGGCTGAAGCTAAGCATGTGGGTGACGATTTTCGCGGCACGTGCGCCGGCCTGCTGAATGCCGTCGAGCAGTTGCGGGACTTCGCGGCCTTGCAGGTAACGGTTGACCGTCTCCAGCTCGATGCCCACCTGCTCGGCAAGCTCCAGGTTCTTGGGCAGCTCGGGCGACAGGCGCCGGCGAATGTTCTGCACGTTATGCAGGATCGCGCCCAGCGGGTTGTTGATCTCATGGGCCATACCCGCCGCCAGGCCGCCCACGGAGAGCATTTTTTCCGATTGCACCATCATTTCTTCCAGGGACAGGCGCTGGGTGATGTCGTCGATTCGGATCACCACACCGCGCCCGGCGCCGCCCATCAACGGGTAGAACGTCAGCGCATAATGCTTGGGTTCGTCGTCCTTGATCCAGGTGACCCGCTCGATCCGCTCCACCGTGTGTTGCTCCACGGTGGCCTTGATCTGCGGCAGGTACGGCTTGAGCGGCTGGAAGGCCAGGAATACCGGTTGGTTCAGGGCTTCGTCCAGGCGCGTACCGGATAGGGCGGTGGCTTCCTGGTTCCACTGGGTGACGTAAAGTTGTTCATCCAGGGCGATCAGCGCCGAGGGCATCGAGTCGATGATGCTGTTCAGGTAGTTCTGGAAGCCCGTGAGCTTTTTCTCGATCTTGCTGCGCACCTGGACTTCCAGTTCCAGCTTGCGGTTGGTATGCCGGGTTTCTTCGGCCAAACCCTGGGCCTGGTCATACGCAGCCTGGGAATCGTCGCGCGCACGTTTAAGTTGCTGCTCACGGGCTTCGATGCGCGACAACATGGTGTTGAAGGCTTCAGCTAGGCTGCCGATTTCGTCACGGTTGCCACGCCCGGCGCGTAACGCGTAGTTTTCCTCGCGGGTCACCTGGCGGGACAGTTCTTCAAGCTCATGAATCGGTCGGGTGATCAGGCGTTTGATCTGCCGGGCGATGACCAGCCACAACAACACGCTGAAAATCAGGATACCCAGGCTCGCGGTCAGTGTGCCGGTATAGAACGCCACCGGCAACTCACTGCTGGCCACCAGCAACAAATGCCCCGAAGGCTGGTTGCCGCGGGGTAGGGTGATGACCTGGTTGCTGCGAAACTCGGTGAGGCGCCAGGCTTCGATATGCCGGTAGTGGTCCGGCAGGTGCAGGCGGTCGCCGTGCTGCATCTGCGCCAGGCGGTTGCCTTCGCCGTCGTACAGGGCGGCGGCGCGCAACGGTGAATAGCTGGTCAGCTCATTGAGCAGCGCCTCGGCCTTGGTCGGAGACTCAAGGGCCTCGGCGGCGAGCGCGGGGTTGGACACCAGTCGACCAATGGACTGCAAGGCCTGGGGGGCCATGCTTTCCTGGGAGATCCAGTAGGCGGCGCTGATAAACGTCAGGTTGGCCACCAGCAATACGGTGGTCAACAACACCAGCAGGGCTGCCAGCAGTTTCTGCCCTACCGGTAGATTTTCAAGACGCTGGCGCAGTGGCATCAGGGTTTTCCCAGGTGATAGACAGGTAGGCAGGGTAGCGCGTGCCTCAGTCGCTGGCCAATCCGCGTGCGCGCAAATGCTCGACCAGGCGCGCTTGCAGTTGTTGTAGATGCGGCAACACCAATTGATGGCGGGCGGCCGCCTGGCAGGCATAGCCCAGCAGGTAGCTGATCTCGGTACGCCGTGCGTTGGCCACGTCCTGGTACATGGACGAATAATTGGCCGCAGTGGCCTGGATCACCCGCTGCACTTCGCTGTGCAGGTCTTGTGCGGCGGCGGGCTGGCCGCAGCATTCGAGCAGCTCGGCCAGTTCAGCGCACAAGGTCGCCACTTCACACGCGTGGGCTTGCAAGCCGCCGTTGCGACACTGGTAAAGCACCGTCAGGGGATTGATAGCGCAATTGAGCGCCAGCTTGCGCCACAGGCGCGTGAGAATATCGCTGGCCCAATCGTGGGGAATGCCGGCTGCTTGCAGGTCGTCCAGCCACAGCGGCGGCGTGGGGTGGCTCGCATCCCCCAGCCAGGTGTAGCCATGGCCGGCAAATACCACCCGCCAGTCGCCTTCGCGAAACGCGCCTTCGGTGCTCGAGGCAAAGATACAACGGGCCGACGGCACTTGTGCGGCCACTGCGTCCTGGCTGCCGAGGCCGTTTTGCAGCAGGATCAGTTCGGCGTCGGGCGCCAGTCGAGGTTGCAACTGGGCAATGGCGCTTTGGGCATCGTAGGCTTTGCACGCGACGAGCAGGCGATGAATCAGCTCTGGGCTGTCAGACGTTTCACCGACTACCGGGTAAGTCTGTTCTACACCCTGCTCGACCAGGGTCAGCCCCTGGCCGGCTCGATAGTCGGCCAGGCGCGCCTCATTGCGCAGGATCAGCCTGACGGGCACGCCCGCGCGCGCCAGCCGTGCGGCCCAGAGGGTGCCCAGGCTGCCGGCGCCAAGAATATGCCAGGGGGTCGACATCAGTGTGTACTCCATAAGCTCGCCAGCGGTGAACGGCGCGAAAGAACCGCTATAATGCCCCGGCATTTTAGCTCGGGCGCGCTCCATCTCTACTGAGCCCGCCCCTTATATTGGAGAAATCACATGCCTTCGTTCGACGTGGTATCTGAACTGGACAAACACGAAGTCACCAACGCCGTCGAGAACGCCGTCAAGGAACTGGACCGTCGCTACGACTTGAAAGGCAAGGGCAGCTTCGAATTCAAGGAAAAGGAACTGACCGTCAACCTGACCGCTGAAGCCGATTTCCAGCTGGAAGCGATGATCGAGATCCTCAAGCTGGCCCTGGTCAAGCGCAAGATCGACGTGCAATGCCTGGAAGTCAAGGATGCCTACGCTTCCGGCAAGCTGATGAAGCAGGAAGCCGTGCTTAAGGAAGGCATCGACAAGGAACTGGCGAAGAAGATCGTCGCGCACATCAAGGACGCCAAGCTCAAGGTCCAGGCCGCCATCCAGGGCGAGCAGGTTCGCGTCACCGGCAAGAAGCGTGACGACCTGCAAGAGGCCATCGCGGCCCTGCGCGCCAAGACGTTTGACATGCCGCTGCAGTTCAATAACTTCCGCGACTGATGGCACTTTGGGGAACCTGTGGGCACTTTTGACGTCCCACGCCCCAAGCATCATTGCCTACAATTGAGCCCTTCGGGGCTCAATTGCGTTGTCAGGCAGTCAATACAGCCTTATCGCCGCACAATAGGAGAAAGTAGATGGATTTGAACGCTGAAATGGATCACCTGATCAAGACCTCCCAGTCTTGGCTCCCCATGATCATGGAATACGGCAGCCGGGTATTGCTGGCGTTGGTCACCCTGGCCATTGGCTGGTGGCTGATCAATGTTTTGACTCACCGCGTGGGCCGTCTGCTGGCCATGCGCAACGCTGACTTGGCACTGCAACACTTCATCACCAGCCTTGCGAACATCGCGCTCAAAGTCATGCTGGTGGTCAACGTGGCCTCGATGATTGGTGTGGCCACCACCTCGTTCGTTGCGGCAATCGGTGCCGCTACCCTGGCAATCGGCCTGGCCTTGCAAGGCAGCCTGGCGAACTTTGCCGGCGGCGTGCTGATCCTGTTGTTCCGCCCGTTCCGTATCGGTGACTGGATCGAAGCCCAGGGTACCTCGGGTACCGTCGACAGCATCCAGATCTTCCACACGGTGTTGCGCACCGGCGACAACAAGACGGTGATCATTCCCAACGGCAGCCTGTCCAACGGCCTGATCACCAACACCAACCGCCAGCCGACCCGCAAGGTCGTGTTTGATGTAGGTGTGGACTATGAGGCAGACCTGCAGAAAGCTCGTGAAGTGCTGCTGGCGCTGGCCGAAGACCCACGTGTACTGAAGGACCCTGCCGCCGTGGCGGTGGTGTCGACCTTGGGCGACAGTTCCATCACCGTCTCCCTGCGTTGCTGGACCAACACGCCGGATTATTGGGACGTGATGTTCATGCTCAATGAACTGGCGCGTGACCGTTTGAAAGCGGCCGGGATTGATATTCCGTTTCCGCAACGGGTTATTCGGGTGATGCAGGAAAGTGCAACGAAATAACTTGGCGTGACGCTATCAAACTTGGCCGAAAAGTCAGCTTTGACAAACTAGTTACTTAGCTTGCTAGTTGTTTTGTGGATTGAAATAAAACTGCAATAAAAAAGCCGCTCCCTGTTGAACAGAGGAGCGGCTTTTTGTTTGAGGCCGAAGCCTCAGGTCATCATTGTAATTAAACGGGTAATTACAAGATGTTCAGCGGGTAGTTGGCGATCAGACGCAGCTCATCGATCGACGGCGAACCGTAGTACACGCCATCACCGGAACGGTAAGTCGCTTGACGCAGACGCAAGCTCAGGTCTTTCGCCGGGCCGCTCTGGATCACGTACTTGGCTTCGATGTCACGTTCCCACTCTTTGCCGTTGCTGGTGGTGCCCGTGTTGGCGCCGCTACCGGTGACATAACGGGTCATGAAGCTCAGGCCCGGAATGCCGAAGGTCGCCATGTTGATGTCATAACGCGCCTGGTAGGACTTTTCGCCTTCGGCGTTAAAGTCAGAACGGGCGATGGAGTTGGCCAGGAACACTGTGCCGCCGCCGTCTACGCCGTAACCGTAGTCGCCGTCACCGGTGACTTTCTGGGCTGCCAGGGTGAAGGTGTGAGCGCCGATGGTGTACGCACCTTGCAAGCTGAATGCGCGGTTGTCGAGCTTGGTCACGCCATCTTTCTCTGCGCGTTGCAGGCCGGCGCCATCGCTCTTGGTGTCGTAGATGTTGAAGTCCAGCGCGAACGACTGATCATCGCTCAGGGCGTGGGTCCAATTCAGGTTGCTGTAGTACTTGCGGAAGTAATCTTCGGTTTTCGCGTAGTACAGGCTGCCGGTGACTTCTGGAGTGAAGGCATACACGCCACCGACGAAGTCGGTTTTGGTCAGGCCCAGGCTGTCGTGGTAGGTCTGGTTCTGCGCGACGCTGGAAGTGAAGTGACCGCCTTCAAGCTTCAGGCCCTTGATCTCGTTGCTGGTGATCGAGATGCCTTGTGGCAGCTCTGGCAGCAGGCGGCTGTCGTCGGAGGCAAACACTGGGGCTGTGGTGTATTGGTCACCAACCTTCAGCACAGTGTTGGAGATGCGGAACTTGACCGCGCCGCCGCCTTTGGAATAGTCATCTTGCGAACGACCGTCGGAACCAGTAGGGAACAGGCCGGTGCCGGCGCGGCCCTTGCCGCTGTCAAGCTTGAGGCCCATCAGGCCGATCACGTCTACACCGACACCAATGGTGCCTTGGGTGAAGCCCGATTCGTACAGGGCATTGAAGCCCAGGCCGGTTTCTTCAGCACGGCTCTTACGCTTGCCGTTGACGGTGCTGTAACCGCCGCCTGGCTCATTACGGAAGTCACGGCTGAAGTACAGCGCGCGAGTATTGATGCTGAAAGTGCTGTCTTCAACAAAACCCTTGGAATCGTCCTGGGCGGACGCCATTGCGAACTGCGAGGTGCCTGCTGAAACAGCCAGGGCGATCATGCTCCACTTCATCACGCGCATCGTGATTTGCTCCTTTGGTTTTAGGAAGAGTACTGCCGTCCCACCTGTATTTTTATCTGGGCGGCTCTTTCTTTTTGTGTCGGCGCAAAGTTAGCTCACGCAGACCCTATTGACGATACTTACTCAACTATCCTTTCAGCTTCTTTACGAGGCTGTCGTAAATCGCTAGATCCATGTCGCAAATTCACAGCCCAAAATGTATCCAGGCTGACAACTTCAATGCTGCTTTCAGACTTCTTTCAAAGTTTGAACACTTCCCTGATACACATTGAAACGCCACTATTTTTATCGCGAAACACCTGTGTCCAAACGGGTGCCGTTGCCGACGATGTGGGGGTGAATGCAACAAGCGTGCTCAAACCACTAACCGAATGTCATTTTTTCGTGAAAAGTGTGATGAACCTGTAAAAACCGCATAAGCACGGGGGTTTTACGCCATTTGGGTTGGGCTTGACGCCAGGGTGTTACCCCGGTTCGGTGGGACCTGAATCCTGTACCTGGGTAAAACGTTACCGGTTGACCCTTATCAGTGGGTAATCGGCGGATCCCTTTGAGGCACAGGTGGGTCATTTTGGTGCATTCCGTTGAGGCCCGGCCTAGCGTTGCTCTGCTGGGTTACTGCCTCTAAAGGGTGCATTCTTTTGCCCGGCTGCCTCAAGGCCGCCAGCATTGCCCGTGAAGCCTTGGGCATTCGAAGGTATGCTGGGCGCCTGTTACCGACCTGCCGAACGGAGTGCCCACGTGTTCGCCTTAGATCAACGCCTGCAACAAGATACCTTGGCCATTGGGGACTTCCCGCTCTGCCGCCTGCTGCTGTCCAATGACGCCAATTACCCCTGGTTCATTCTGGTGCCACGCATCGACGGTATCAGCGAAGTGTTTCAACTGGATGTCGCAGATCAACAAACCTTGTGGCAAGAAACGACAGCCCTGGCGCAGCTGCTTAACGAGGGGCTGGCGGCTGACAAGATGAACATCGGCGCGCTGGGTAACGTGGTCAGCCAGTTGCACGTGCACGTGATTGTGCGCAAGCGCGATGACGCCGCCTGGCCAGCCCCGGTGTGGGGCAAGCACCCGGCCCGGCCCTATACGCAAGAGCAATTGGCCGCGATTCGTACCCGACTGCGCGAGCTATTGCCTGCCGACTTCATCTTTACCCAGGACTGAGCCATGGACCTGCAAGAACGCGTCACCGACCTGGAAAGCCGCCTGGCCTTCCAGGACGACACCATTGAAACCCTCAATGACATCCTGGTTGCCCAGCAGCGGGCCGTCGAACGCTTGCAATTGCAGATGACTGCACTGCTCAAGCGCCAGGAAGAAATGGGCGGGCAGTTTGAGTCATCCGAAGAAGAAGCGCCTCCGCCCCACTATTGAATACGCACGCAATAAAAAAACCGCGACCCAGCCAAGGCTGAATCGCGGTTTTTTTTGCTGCGAAGGCTGGGGAATCAGCGACGCGGCAGGGCAGCGATGACGTCTTCGGCTTGCAGGCCCTTGTCACGGTTCATCACCGAGAACTCCACGCGCTGGCCTTCGACCAGGACGCGATGGCCTTCGCCACGAATGGCTCGGAAGTGGACGAAGATATCGTCGCCCGAGTCGCGGGAAATGAAGCCGAAGCCCTTGGAGGTGTTGAACCACTTGACGGTCCCGGTATCCCGGTTGGTCATGTCATAGTTTTGCGACGCGGCCGCTGGAGACGAGCGGTAGAAGCTGATGGCCAGGTGAAGAACGATGGCGACCACAGCAATCACCAGGCTGAGCAGGATGGCCGGATGGCCCCCAACTTCAGGCATGGGCGCCAGGAGGGTGAGGGTTTGTACGACAACAGTCAGCACCAGCAGCGCACTGACCAGGTTTTGCAGTTGATGACGCGTGCCTTTGTTCCAGTAAGGGATTACCGGTGCGAGCGTCAGGTTAAGAAGGCCGAACAAGGCCAGGTACAGGGCGTCGTGTTGTTCCAGATAGGGCAGGCTTTCAGGCTGCAGGCTCGGAATAAAGGACAGCAGCAACGCTGCAACGCCCGTTAGCAGGTGGACGATTTTCAACATTTTGGTTAACTCACGTTAAGACGGATCACAAGGAAGAGCTGACTGGCACGGTTCGCTTCTGAACAATGGGAGGCGTTGAGCACGTGCGCGGGTATCAGCCTATGTGACGTGCCGCAGGAATAAACGGCAGCCACACCGCGTCTATTTAACAGCAAAGGCTGTGCCTACTCAAATCAAGCATTTCGGGGTGTTGCCACGGCCACGGCATTTCTGCGTCAAACGCTTGTCCTAGACAGGTGCGGGATTTTTCATTGGCATGCCCAGACTCTTCCCACAGGTAAACAGGCTTGCCAAGTCAGATCCCGCAGGCGGTGCGGGGCGATTTGCCGCATGTCGCCCGGGTGTGCCGGGCTGCACATGACGCACTCTCTTGCTAGAGTGGAGCTGCACCTGATCAATGAATGCTCGTCAATTGAAGGGGAAACACATGGCAATCGATATTGGTATCAGTGAAGAAGACCGTAAATCCATCGTCGACGGACTTTCCCGCCTGCTTTCCGATACCTATGTTCTGTATCTGAAGACCCACAATTTCCATTGGAACGTCACAGGCCCCATGTTTCGTACGCTGCACCTGATGTTCGAGGAGCAGTACAACGAGCTGGCGCTGGCAGTGGACTCCATTGCCGAGCGTATCCGTGCCCTGGGCTTCCCGGCGCCGGGTGCCTATTCGATTTACGCCCGCCTGTCTTCCATCAAGGAAGAAGAGGGTGTGCCGAGCGCCGAAGAGATGATCAAGCAGTTGGTGGCCGGCCAGGAAGCGGTCACGCGTACCGCGCGAGGCATCTTCCCATTGCTCGACAAAGTCAGTGATGAGCCGACGGCAGACCTCTTGACCCAGCGTATGCAGGTTCACGAGAAAACCGCGTGGATGCTGCGCTCCCTGCTCGAAAACCAGTAACGGTTAAACCCAGGCGGCGCCTTTTGGGCGCTGCCTGCTGGTTTCCCTGCGCTTCCTGGCGTTGTCCTACGACTAACTACTCCCCGTCTTCTGGCTGCTCTGCGCTGGCTGCTGTTTTATAGGCCCATCGTCCAATGGGAGAAACCTGTTGGCTGCTGTTTGGCAATGGAGTGTCAGGTGTATGTCACGTGGAGTGGGTAAGGGAGTGATGGAAGCCTGTGGTTTTCACAAGATAAAAGTTGACCCTTTTTCGAAGGGGTTTGATATGGGACTGGCCAAGCCACTGTCCCGGTCGGTCAGGCTCAATGGGTTTTCTACCTGCCTGCGGCTTGAACAGATCTATTGGAACATCCTGACGGAAATCGCCAGGCTCAATACCTGTTCGGTCAGTGCGTTGTTGTCCTATGTCGATCGGGAAGTGCATTTGCGTTACGGAGGCGTAAAGAACTTCAGCGGGCTGGTGAGGGTGGTGTGCGTGGTCCATGTGCTCAAAGGCCGGGGCGCGCTCACGACGGGAGACACGCTCAAGCAGTAGTCCGGTGGTCGGCCCGTCATCCCGGCGGGCCGGGCCCTGGGCACAAAGCCGGCTGCGCTGTGTTGATTTACCAGATATAATCCCGCGCTTTGCTGCGCATGCCGGGCTTTATGCACAGGGCAGGGCGTGGCGCTGTAACGATCTGATCGCCGAGACATCTCCATGCCCATGTACGACTATCAATGCGCTTCCTGTGGTCATCAGTTGGAAGCCATTCAGAAGATCAGCGCCGCGCCGCTGGTCGATTGCCCTGCCTGCCAGGCACCTGAGTTGAAGAAGATGTTGTCCATGCCGGGCTTCCGCCTGAGCGGCAGCGGCTGGTACGAGACCGATTTCAAGACCGGCGCCAAGAAGAACCTGGCGGGCGGCGACAAAGCAGACTGAGTTGAACTCTACGCGCAGGCTCCTGCATTATCCGTCCCCTGCTTAACTGTACGGTGACGAGGCAGGCCTGCCACCGAATTTCGAATTACGAGAAGTGAAACCACGACCATGATGCGCAGCCACTATTGCGGCCAACTGAACGAGACCCTGGAAGGTCAGGAAATCACCCTTTGCGGATGGGTTCACCGTCGCCGCGACCACGGCGGGGTGATCTTCCTCGACATCCGTGACCGTGATGGTCTGGCCCAGGTGGTGTTCGACCCGGACCGCGCCGAGAGTTTCGCCGCCGCCGACCGCGTGCGCAGCGAGTACGTGGTGAAAATCACCGGCAAGGTACGCCTGCGTCCGGCCGGTGCTGTGAACAAGAACATGGCGTCCGGCGGCATCGAAGTGCTGGGCTACGAGCTGGAAGTGCTGAACGAGTCGGAAACCCCGCCGTTCCCACTTAACGAATACTCCGACGTAGGCGAAGAAACCCGCCTGCGCTACCGCTTCCTGGACCTGCGTCGTCCGGAAATGGCCGAGAAGCTGCGCCTGCGTTCGCGCATGACCACCAGCATCCGCCGCTTCCTCGACGAAAACGGCTTCCTGGACGTCGAAACGCCGATCCTCACCCGGGCCACCCCGGAAGGCGCGCGTGACTACCTGGTACCGAGCCGCACCCACGCCGGCAGCTTCTTCGCCCTGCCGCAATCGCCGCAGTTGTTCAAGCAACTGCTGATGGTGGCCGGCTTCGACCGTTACTACCAGATCGCCAAGTGCTTCCGTGACGAAGACCTGCGTGCCGACCGCCAGCCTGAATTTACCCAGATCGACATCGAGACCAGTTTCCTCGATGAAACAGAGATCATGGGCCTGACCGAGCAGATGATCCGCAACCTGTTCAAGGAAGTGCTGGGCCTGGAGTTCGGTGAATTCCCGCACATGACCTTCGAAGAAGCCATGCGCCGCTACGGTTCCGACAAGCCAGACCTGCGTAACCCGCTGGAACTGGTGGACGTGGCCGACCAGCTCAAGGACGTCGACTTCAAGGTGTTCAGCGGTCCGGCCAACGACCCGAAATGCCGTATCGCCGCCCTGCGCGTGCCTGGCGGCGCGAGCATGCCGCGCAAGCAGATCGACGACTACACCAAGTTCGTCGGCATCTACGGTGCCAAGGGCCTGGCGTACATCAAGGTCAACGAGCGCGCCAACGGTGTCGACGGCCTGCAATCGCCGATCGTGAAAAACATCCCTGAGGCCAACCTGAACGTGATCCTTGATCGCGTCGGTGCGGTTGACGGCGACATCGTGTTCTTCGGCGCCGACAAGGCCAAGATCGTCAGCGAGGCCCTGGGCGCGCTGCGTATCAAGCTCGGTCACGACCTTAACCTGCTGACCTGCGAATGGGCACCGATGTGGGTTGTGGACTTCCCGATGTTCGAAGAGAACGACGACGGCAGCTTTAGCGCCTTGCACCACCCGTTCACCGCGCCGAAGTGCTCCCCGCAGGAGCTGGAAGCCAACCCGGCCGGCGCGCTGTCCCGTGCCTACGACATGGTGCTCAACGGTACTGAACTGGGTGGCGGCTCGATCCGTATCCACCGCAAAGAGATGCAACAAGCGGTCTTCCGCCTGCTGGGCATCAACGAAGCGGAACAGGAAGAGAAATTCGGCTTCCTGCTCGACGCCCTGAAATACGGCGCGCCGCCGCACGGTGGCCTGGCGTTCGGCCTGGACCGTCTGGTGATGCTGATGACCGGCGCCCAGTCGATCCGTGAAGTGATCGCCTTCCCGAAAACCCAGAGCGCTGCGGACGTCATGACCCAGGCGCCGGGTGTGGTGGATGCCAAGGCCTTGCGCGAGTTGCACATCCGCCTGCGCGAGACGCCGAAGGCTGAGTAAGGCTGCTGCGTGAAAGCGCGATAAAGTGGTAGGCAGTCAAAAAGGCGCATCTTCGGATGCGCCTTTGCGTTTAAAAGAGGGAAATCTCGCCTGGGGCGGGATTGATAAGGTTTCTAGAGAATTCGGAGTTGTGTTATGGCTGGCCATTCCAAGTGGGCGAACATCAAGCACCGCAAAGAGCGTCAGGATGCCAAGAAAGGCAAGATCTTCACCAAGTGGATTCGCGAACTGACTGTCGCGGCCCGCCAGGGTGGCGGTGATCCGGGCTCCAACCCGCGTCTGCGCCTCGCGCTGGACAAGGCGTTGGGCGCGAACATGAGCCGCGACATCATTGACCGCGCCGTGGCCCGTGGTGCCGGTGCGGCCGATACCGACGATATGGTCGAGCTGACCTATGAAGGCTATGGCCCGGGCGGCGTGGCGGTGATGGTCGAATGCATGACCGACAACCGCAACCGTACAGCGGCAGCCGTACGTCATGCGTTCAGCAAGTGCGGTGGTAATCTCGGCACGGATGGTTCGGTGGCCTACCTGTTCGAGCGCAAGGGGCAGATCACCTTCGCACCGGGCACCGATGAAGACTCGCTGATGGAAGCTGCGATGGAAGCGGATGCCGATGACGTCGTGACCAACGAAGACGGCTCCATCGACGTGTTTACCTCGTTCGCCAGCTTCTACGCCGTGCGTAACGCCCTGGAAACCGCTGGTTTCAGTGGCACCGACGCGGAGATCGTGATGCTGCCGACCACCAGTGCCGAACTGGACCTGGACGGTGCGCAAAAGGTGCTGAAGCTGCTGGACATGCTTGAAGACCTGGATGATGTGCAGAATGTGTATTCGAATGCCGACATTCCTGAGTCTGTGGCCGAACAGCTCACTTAAGAACGATGAATATCCACTGTGGGAGCTGGCTTGCCTGCGATAGCATCACCTCGATTTGACAGACGCACCGAGGTGCCCGCATCGCAGGCAAGCCAGCTCCCTCAGGGGTTCTATGCTGTTACACAAATGTGTGCCTGGCACATACCGTTGTAAATCCAACCCGCAGGCGTTATGACTTTAATCCTAGGTATCGACCCCGGTTCGCGCATCACCGGTTTTGGCGTGGTGCAGCAGACCCCACGCGGCTGTGTGTACGTCGCCTCGGGTTGCATCCGCACCGGTGCCGGCGAGCTGGCCGAGCGGCTGCAGATCGTCTATCGCGGCGTGCGTGAAGTCATCCAGACCTACGGCCCGGTCACCATGGGCATCGAAAAAGTCTTCATGGCCAAGAATG
Organism: Pseudomonas sp. AL10; assembly: GCF_029960685.1. Classification (NCBI taxonomy): domain Bacteria; kingdom Pseudomonadati; phylum Pseudomonadota; class Gammaproteobacteria; order Pseudomonadales; family Pseudomonadaceae; genus Pseudomonas; species Pseudomonas sp. AL10. The sequence continues at coordinate 101,875 of NZ_JASBQZ010000012.1, read as the reverse complement.
CCGACTCGGCGTTGAAGCTCGGTCAAGCCCGTGGCGCCGCCATCGTGGCGGGTGCCGAGGAGGGCATGGAGATCGCTGAATACACCGCGACCCAGGTCAAGCAAGCCGTGGTCGGCACCGGTGGCGCCAACAAGGAGCAGGTGCAGATGATGGTCATGCACATGCTCAAGCTCACTTCCAAGCCGCAGATCGACGCCTCGGACGCCCTGGCCATCGCCATTTGCCATGCCCATACCCGCTCCAGCCTGTTGCCTCACGGCTTGGGCACAGCACGTAGTCGTGGCGGGCGCCTGCGTCTCTGATAGCATCAGCGCAATCGTTATTTTTGCGGTCAGGCCTTGAACTGACCCCCAAGCTTTAAGGATCTGAACCGTGATTGGACGCTTGCGCGGCACCCTGGCTGAGAAACAGCCGCCGCACCTGATTCTGGATGTGAATGGGTTGGGTTATGAGCTGGAAGTGCCCATGACCACCTTGTATCGCCTGCCGTCCGTCGGCGAGCCGATAACCTTGCACACTCATTTAGTGGTGCGCGAAGACGCGCAACTGCTCTATGGTTTCATCGGCAAGCGCGACCGCGATTTCTTCCGCGAGCTGATTCGTCTCAATGGCGTGGGGCCCAAACTGGCCCTGGCCTTGATGTCGAGCCTGGAAGTGGATGAGTTGGTGCGTGCCGTGTCCGCCCAAGACACCTCGGCTCTGACCAAGGTGCCGGGGGTCGGCAAGAAAACCGCCGAGCGCTTGTTGGTGGAACTCAAAGACCGCTTCAAAGCCTGGGAAGTGGTGCCGAGCATGTTCGCCCTGGTACCGAACCAGCCGGATATGCCAGCGGCCCAAGTCGCCAGCGCGGAAAGCGATGCGGTCAATGCGCTGATCTCCCTGGGCTACAAGCCCCAGGAGGCCAGCAAGGCCGTATCGGCCATCAAGGACAAGAACCTGAGCGCTGAAGACATGATTCGCCGTGCCCTGAAGGGAATGATTTAAGTGATTGAAGCCGATCGTCTGATCGCGGCCACCGGCCCGCGTGACCGTGAAGAAGTCCAGGACCGGGCCATCCGCCCCCTGAGCCTGGCCGAATACATCGGCCAGCCTACCGTGCGCGAGCAGATGGAGTTGTTTATCCAGGCCGCGCGCGGGCGCAGTGAGTCCCTGGACCACACCTTGATCTTCGGCCCGCCGGGGTTGGGCAAGACCACCCTGGCCAATATCATCGCCCAGGAAATGGGCGTGTCGATCAAGTCCACCTCCGGCCCGGTGCTGGAGCGGCCGGGCGACCTGGCAGCGCTGCTGACCAATCTTGAACCCCATGACGTGCTGTTTATCGACGAAATCCATCGCTTGTCGCCGATTGTCGAGGAAGTGCTGTACCCGGCCATGGAGGACTTCCAGCTCGACATCATGATCGGCGAAGGCCCGGCGGCCCGCTCGATCAAGCTCGATCTGCCGCCGTTTACCCTGGTGGGCGCGACCACCCGTGCGGGCATGCTGACCAACCCGCTGCGAGACCGTTTCGGCATTGTTCAACGTCTAGAGTTCTATAGCACCGCCGATCTGGCGACCATTGTCAGCCGTTCGGCGAGTATCCTTGGCTTGCCTCTGGACCCGGAAGGCGCCTTTGAAATCGCCCGGCGCGCTCGTGGCACGCCGCGAATCGCCAACCGTCTGCTGCGCCGCGTGCGCGATTTTGCCGAGGTGCGTGCCAAGGGCCACATCACCAAGGCGGTGGCGGACCTGGCGTTGAACCTGTTGGATGTGGACGAGCATGGCTTCGATCACCAGGATCGACGCCTACTTTTGACCATGATCGAGAAATTCGACGGTGGCCCGGTCGGCGTGGACAGCCTGGCCGCGGCCATCAGTGAAGAGCGCCATACCATTGAGGATGTGCTGGAGCCGTACCTGATCCAGCAGGGCTACATCATGCGAACCCCGCGGGGCAGGGTGGTGACACGCCATGCTTACCTGCACTTTGGGCTAAACATTCCGTCACGATTGGGAGAGATGCCCGTGGTAGACGAATTCCTCGATGCAGTAGACGATTAAAAAATTGCAGGAGCGAGCTTGCTCGCGAAAAACGCCAACGATAACGCGGTATGGCTGGTTATACGCGGCGGGCTCAGGTTCTTCGCGAGCAAGCTCGCTCCTACGCGGTATTTGCCATGTGGGGTGATTTATCCGAGCTTTGTGCTGTCCCAGTGTCTGGCGTCGTCATTTGAAAGCGTTCAGGAATGAAAAAACAGTTGCCCAGCCAATTGGCAACATGAGGAGTAAGCACTAGAGTATGCGCGCGCAAAACGGGGATCAGTCGTTCGCACATCGCTGTCGCGTTTATTACGAGGACACCGATGCCGGCGGCATCGTTTATTACGTCAATTACCTGAAATTCATGGAACGGGCTCGAACCGAGCGGCTGCGGGAGTTGGGTTTTGCCCAGTCCGAGCTTGTAGGCGAGGACCTGTTATTCGTCGTGCATTCCAGCGAGGCGCGTTACCACGCACCGGCGCGACTGGACGACGAATTGCTGGTCAGTGCCGAAGTCATCGAATTGAACCGTGCCAGCCTGCGTTTCAAACAGCAGGTCAGGCGGGCCACGGATGCAACGCTGCTCTGTGAAGGGCAGTTCCTGGTGGCGTGTGTGCGCACCAACAGCTTGAAACCTCGGGCCATTCCCGAAACTCTACGCGCGGCCTTTGCCGCCGTGAGCGGCGCGGGTCAACAATCAAAGCAGGAGATTTAGCGTGGAACCTACCGTCGTCGACCATTCCTCCATGTGGAGCCTGGTCAGCAATGCCAGTGTCGTGGTTCAACTGGTCATGCTGACCCTGGTAGCCGCATCGGTTACCTCTTGGGTCATGATTTTTCAGCGCAGCAACATGCTGCGTGCCGGTCGACGTGCCTTGGAGAGCTTTGAAGAGCGCTTCTGGTCGGGTATCGACCTGTCCAAGCTGTACCGCCAGGCCGGCAGCAACCCGGACCCGGACTCGGGCGTCGAGCAGATCTTCCGTGCCGGCTTCAAGGAATTCTCCCGTCTGCGCCAGCAGCCTGGTGTAGACCCGGAAGCGGTGATGGAAGGCGTGGCCCGTGCCATGCGCGTTGCCATCTCCCGCGAAGAAGAGAAACTTGAGCAGGGCCTGCCGTTCCTCGCCACCGTGGGTTCCGTGAGCCCATACATCGGCCTGTTCGGTACCGTATGGGGCATCATGAACTCCTTCCGCGGACTGGCCCAGGCGCAGCAAGCCACACTGGCCACCGTGGCCCCGGGTATTGCCGAAGCCCTGATCGCCACCGCGATCGGCCTGTTCGCCGCTATCCCCGCAGTAATCGCCTACAACCGTTTTGCCGCCACCAGCGAAACCTTGATCGGCCGTTACTACACCTTCGCCGATGAATTCCAGGCGATCCTGCACCGTAAAGTGCACACCAGCGAAGAATAAGCAGGTAATTCCAATGGCTTTAATCGCTCGAGCTCGCAAAAAGCGCAAGCCGGTCGCCGAGATGAACGTAGTGCCCTACATCGACGTGATGCTGGTACTGCTGGTGATCTTCATGGTGACCGCGCCGATGCTCAACCAGGGCGTGAAGGTTGATCTGCCCAAGGTTTCCAGTGAAGCCTTGCCGCAGGACAACAACACTCAGGTCCTGACCATTTCGATCAAGGCTGACAAGACCTATTACTGGAACCTTGGCAGCGAAGTCGACACGCAAAAGCAGCAGGACAAGGCCCTGACCTTGCCTGCCATGACCGATGCGGTGACCAAGATCATTCGCTCCGGCAACGAAGGCGGCAAGCACACCCAGGTGTTTATCCGGGGTGACAAATCGGTCGACTACGGCTCCGTCATGGGCGCCATGGGCGGGCTGCAGAAGGCCGGCGTCGGTAACGTTGGCTTGATTACCGAGGCGCCCTGATGCAGCAACAGCGAGAGCCGTCCGCCTCGGAAAGCTACTTCTGGCCTGGCGTGTGGGCAATTGCCCTGCACGTCCTGGTGTTCGGCATGCTGTTCGTCAGCTTTGCCATGACCCCGGACCTGCCGCCAGCCAAGCCGATCGTGCAGGCGACCCTGTATCAGCTGAAATCGAAAAGCCAGGCCACCACCCAGACCAATCAGAAGATTGCGGGTGAGGCCCAGAAGTCGGCCGCGCGCCAGACTGAAGTCGAGCAGATGGAACAGAAGAAGGTCGAGCAGGAAGCGGTGAAGGCTGCTGCGGAACAAAAGAAAGAAGAGGCGGCTCAAAAGGCCGAGGAATCGAAAAAGGCTGACGAAGCCAAGAAGGCCGACGAGGCGAAAAAGGCTGATGAAGCCAAGAAAGCCGAGAAAGCTGCCGAAGCGAAAAAGGCCGAAGAGAAACAATTGGCTGATATAGCCAAGAAGAAATCGGAAGAAGAAGCCAAGAAGGCTGCCGAAGAAGAGGCCAAGAAAAAGGCCGCTGAAGAAGCCAAGAAAAAGATAGTCGAAGACGCGAAGAAGAAAGCCGCCGAAGACGCCAAGAAAAAAGCTGAAGCAGACGAGGCGAAGAAGAAAGTCGCCGACGAAGCGAAGAAGAAAGCTGCCGCCGACGCCTCCAAGAAAAAGGCCCAGGAAGCAGCACGCAAATCCGCCGAAGAGAAAAAGGCCCAGGCCCTGGCAGATTTGCTTTCCGACACGCCGCAGCGTCAGCAAGCCTTGGCCGATGAGCGTGGCGATGAAGTCGCGGGCAGTTTCGACGACCTGATTCGGGCGCGGGCAGCGGAAGGTTGGACACGTCCACCTTCGGCACGTAAAGGCATGACAGTAGTGCTGCAGATCGGCATGTTGCCGGACGGTACGGTGACTTCGGTCAGCGTGGCCAAGTCCAGTGGTGACGGTTCGTTCGACAGTTCGGCGGTTGCCGCGGTCAAGAATATTGGCCGGTTGACCGAGATGCAGGGAATGAAACCAAGTGACTTCGCTCCCTATCGTTCATTCAAGATGACATTCACACCTGAGGATCTAGCCTTGTGAGAAACCTTCTTCGAGGAATGCTTGTCGTTATTTGCTGTATGGCAGGGATAGCGGCGGCGGATGAAAAGAACATCCTGGTAACCAGCGGCAGTGATCGGGCCACCCCGATTGCAGTCGTGCCGTTCGGTTGGCAGGGCGGCAGCGTGCTGCCGGACGACATGGCCCAGATCGTCAGCGACGACCTGCGTAACTCCGGTTACTACGCGCCGATTCCAAAAGGCAACATGATCAGCCAGCCAACCCAGGCCAGCGAAGTCATCTTCCGTGACTGGAAGGCGGTCGGTGCCCAGTACCTGATGGTCGGCAGCATCACGCCGGCCGGCGGTCGCCTGCAGATCCAGTACACGTTGTTCAACGTGGCCACCGAGCAGCAGGTTCTGACCGGCAGCGTATCGGGTACCGCCGAGCAACTGCGCGACATGGCTCACTACATCTCGGACCAATCGTTTGAAAAACTCACCGGTATCAAAGGGGCGTTCTCGACGCGCCTGCTGTATGTGACGGCTGAGCGTTTCTCTGTAGACAATACCCGCTACACCCTGCAGCGTTCGGACTACGACGGTGCACGTGCAGTGACCTTGCTGCAGTCCCGTGAGCCAATCCTGTCGCCGCGCTTTGCGCCAGACGGCAAGCGTATTGCCTACGTATCGTTCGAACAGCGTCGCCCGCGCATCTTTGTGCAGCACATCGATACTGGCCGTCGTGAGCAGATCACCAACTTCGAAGGCCTCAACGGTGCGCCAGCCTGGTCGCCGGATGGTTCGCGCCTGGCTTTCGTGCTGTCCAAGGACGGCAACCCGGATATCTACGTGATGAACATGGCCTCGCGTCAGCTCTCGCGTGTGACCAGCGGCCCGGGCATCAACACCGAACCGTTCTGGGGTAAGGATGGTTCGACCATCTACTTCACCTCCGACCGTGGCGGCAAGCCTCAGGTCTACAAGGCAAATGTGAACGGCGGCGGTGCGGAACGTGTGACCTTTATTGGTAACTACAACGCCAACCCCAAGCTTTCGGCCGATGAAAAGACGTTGGTGATGATTCACCGTCAGGATGGTTTCACTAATTTCCGGGTTGCGGCCCAGGATTTGCAGCGCGGAACCGTAAAAATCCTTACAGATACCAACCTTGATGAGTCAGCCACTGTTGCGCCCAACGGCACCATGGTAATCTACGCCACCCGCCAGCAGGGCCGGGGAGTCTTGATGCTCGTGTCCATCAATGGACGCGTAAGGCTCCCACTTCCTACCGCACAAGGCGAAGTCAGAGAACCATCCTGGTCCCCTTACCTGAACTGACGCGGCGCTACAAAAAGAAGTACTTAACACACTGGGGTTCATTAGGAGTTTCACGATGGAAATGCTGAAGTTTGGTAAGTTTGCTGCTCTGGCTCTGGCTCTGTCCGTAGCCGTTGGTTGCTCCTCTAAAGGCGGCGACAATGCCGGTGAAGGCGCAGCTGTTGATCCAAACGCTGGTTACGGCGCCAACACTGGTGCGGTCGACGGCTCCCTGAGCGAAGAAGCTGCTCTGCGCGCTATCACCACTTTCTACTTCGAATACGACAGTTCGGACCTGAAGCCAGAAGCCATGCGCGCTCTGGACGTTCACGCCAAGGACCTGAAAGCTAACGGCGCTCGCGTTGTTCTGGAAGGTAACACTGACGCCCGTGGTACTCGTGAGTACAACATGGCACTGGGCGAGCGTCGTGCGAAAGCCGTTCAGCGCTACCTGGTACTGCAAGGTGTTGCTCCAGGCCAACTGGAACTGGTTTCCTACGGTAAAGAGCGTCCAGTTGCAACTGGCAACGACGAACAGTCGTGGGCTCAGAACCGTCGCGTCGAACTGCGTAAGTAATTCGTCATGCGAACGTGCCGTCGTGCTCTAACTGTATTGGCTCTCAGCTTCGCACCGCTTGCGGTGTGGGCTGCGGTTCCTGTAACGGATAGCAACTCAGGCTATAACAATAGCGGGAGCAGTTATCCGCCAGCAGGTTATGGCACGAACGGCGCCTATGCGGGGGGAGCGGCTACGTCCGCTCCCTCGGCACAGGGCGAACTGTTCAACCAGCTGCAACGCATGCAGGATCAATTGGCCCAGCAACAAGGCGCCATTGAAGTTCTGCAAAATCAAGTGAACCAGCTGAAGCAAGAAGGCTTGGAGCGATACCAAGATCTTGATCGTCGTATTGGAGCCGGTGTTGCACCTGCCGCTACTCCTGATAATTCTTCTGCCGGTGGCGCACCCAGTGCCGCTGCCGGTGGCGCCGCAGCCGGGGCCGCAGCGGGGGCCGCTGCTGCCGCCCCTGCTGCCAGCAGCGAGCCGGGTGATCCAGCGAAGGAAAAACTGTATTACGATGCAGCCTTCGACCTGATCAAGGCCAAGGACTTCGATAAGGCCAGCCAGGCTTTTACCGCTTTCCTGCGCAAATACCCTAACAGCCAATACGCGGGCAATGCCCAGTACTGGTTGGGTGAGGTCAACCTGGCAAAGGGTGATTTGCAAGCGGCGGGCCAGGCTTTTGCCAAGGTCAGCCAGCTGTACCCCAAGCACGCCAAGGTTCCGGATTCGCTGTACAAACTCGCTGATGTAGAACGCCGCCTGGGTCATACCGACAAGGTCAAAGGCATTCTGCAGCAGGTGGTTGCCCAGTACCCGGGTACCTCCGCGGCGCAGTTGGCCCAGCGGGACCTGCAACGCTTGTAAGCCATGCAGCCCGTTTAGAAGAAACCCGCGCTTGTCGCGGGTTTTTTCGTTAGAATCCACGCCCTTTTATGAAACACGCTTCCTGGGGTTGACGCGTTGGCGCAATCCCTTGAAGTGCCTGACGGAGGCGGACAGCCTGTTTAGCTGTTACGCCCGTGGCGACTATGCAAGACACATTACGTATTACCGAAGTCTTTTACTCGTTGCAGGGTGAAACGCGCACTGCTGGCCTGCCCACTGTCTTTGTACGGTTGACCGGCTGCCCATTGCGCTGCCAATACTGTGACAGCGCCTACGCCTTCAGTGGCGGCACCGTGCGCACCCTCGACGACATCCTGGAACAGGTTGCCGGCTACCGGCCGCGCTACGTCTGCGTGACGGGCGGCGAGCCCTTGGCGCAACCCAACGCCATCCCTTTGCTCAAGCAACTGTGCGACGCCGGCTACGAGGTGTCACTGGAAACCAGCGGCGCCCTGGACATCTCTGCGGTCGATTCGCGCGTCAGCCGAGTCGTCGATCTCAAGACCCCGGACTCCAAGGAAGCCCACCGCAACCGCTACGAGAACATCGACTTGCTGACGGCCAACGATCAGGTCAAGTTCGTCATCTGTTCCCGTGACGATTATGACTGGGCCACCTCCAAGCTGATCCAGTATGGCCTGGAGCGGCGGGCGGGCGAGGTGCTGTTCTCACCCAGCCATCACGACCTGAACGCCCGGGAGCTGGCGGACTGGGTAGTGGCGGACAACCTGCCGGTGCGCCTGCAATTGCAGCTGCACAAGTACCTGTGGAACGACGAGCCAGGGCGCTGATCAGGCGGCTGCGATAGGCGTTCTACCCACCGAATTACCGTTCAAATGCGTTTTTTCTGATTTATTTAAAATAAGGTGTTGAATAATCCTTAGAAATCAGTATTATACGCGCCACCACACAGCGGGTCGTTAGCTCAGTTGGTAGAGCAGTTGGCTTTTAACCAATTGGTCGTAGGTTCGAATCCCACACGACCCACCATTTTTGGCGGTTTAGAAAATCCGGAAGGCCCACGCAAGTGAGGATTTCCGGGTTTTTTTTTGCCTGTGATTTGGCAAGTCCGAGTCGACGCTGAGTCAGCCCTTGCTCAGATTCCGTTGCAGTCCAAAATATTCCTTAACTCATAAGCGGGCCGGTACTGACCGAATAGTTCGGTCGTTCGTGTGGGTGCTCAATGCCTCGCTTCCCACAGCGTGATGGCCTTAACCCTGCCGGGTGAGGACCTGATTCGCGAGCGGCAAAACCGCCTGTTGGAAGATCAGCAGCGCCGCTTGCCCGGCAAGGGGCTGGGCCGTGTGCGCAAGAGCGAGTCGCTGCGTACCTGGATGCAATTGTTATTGATCGTTGCCGTACCTTTCCGTCAGGACACCCACGAGGTGGTGCAAGCCCTCACCCGCAGCACATTGGATGAGGCGGTGCAGCGGCGCTTGTTGTAGTCATTGGTTTTATATCTGTAATCGCCATGGGTTTGTGGCGTTGCTTTCTGTCGTACATGGAGTTTTCAAATGAAGCAAAAACCGTTCAAGCAAAAACTGTTGGCCGTGGTGGTCGGTGCAATCAGCAGCCAGGCATTGGCCGTTGAAGTGGATCTGAGTCAAGGCAAAACCTCGTGGAAGGGTGAGACGTTTAACGAATCTCTGACCTTCACCGGGAGGCTGACTGAAGCGACCAATCAAACGCCCACCCCCGACTCTGGCACTACTGCGTTGATGGGTGTCAGTGTTTCCAATACCAGTATTCAAGGTTCGCTGATCAATCGTGCTGATATTGTGATGACCTCTGACGGACGTTCCATTCGGGCGTTTGCCGTGGACCCATTCGGTTTTGCAAACGACGGCTCAACCCCTAGTACGATTACGGGCGATCTGATTCAGGCCGGTAACATCACCATGAACAATGGCGGTTACGAAGGTTTTGAGATTGGTGATGCCGTGATTGGTGGCAGCGTAATCAACTCCGGCACCATTAAAACAACTCCCGTTGTATCGGGCACTTCTGCTTTTGGTGGCACGGTTGGCGGCGAGGGTATGTTCCTGCATAACACGCAAGTGGCAGGCGACGTTGCTAACACGGGCGTGATCGAGGTGGTCGGCGATGAAGTAGTGGCGCTGGCAGTGGATGGCCCGAGTGATTTCCCGATCAATATCGGCGGCAAAATCATCAACTCCGGGACTATCACTGCAACGGGCCAGCGCGCCTGGGGCATAGAAGTTGAAACCACCACGAGTCCACTGCGTATCGAAAACAGTGGCCTGCTGTCTGTGAACGGCGCAGATGCTTCCGGTATTGTTTTTTATGCAGGTACCGTCGACTCCATCCTCAACACCGGCACCCTCGAAGCCAAAGGCACCAACGCCAAAGCGATCGATCTCCTGGGCGCCACCTTCACCCAAAACAGCCCCACCGGCTCCCGCGGCATCATCAACCGCGGCACGATCATCGCCGATGGCACGGCCATCTCTGTCGACGCAGCTGAGCAAACCTCCACCTTCGAAATCAACCAACAAGCCGGTGAAATTCGCAGCAATTCCGGAATCGCTATCGACGCAGCCAACCGCGCCACCCTCAACTGGACCGGCGGCAAAATCATCGGTGATGTGCTCAACGTCAACGCGGTGAACATCGCCGGCCAGGCTGACTTTTCCGGCAGCCGCATCATTGCACCGGTGTCGATCAACTCGGGTTCCTTGAATCTGTCGGCCCCTGGCACGGTGCTCACCGGTGACCTCAACGTCGCCAGCGGTGCGGGCATTGATATGCGCCTGGCCAACAGCGTGGTGCCGACCACGCCATACCTGACGGTCAACGGTGCGGCGAATTTCGCCCAGGCATCGAAAGTGACCTTGAGCGCCAACCCAGGCGATTTCACCCCCGTGCCAAGCGGCACCGAATACACCTTGCTGCAAGCCAGCAGTGTGCAAAACAACGGCCTGTCGGTTGCCAGCACTTCTTCGTTGCTGGACGTGCTCAGTTACTCGGCCGATGCGCAAACGGTCAAGGCCGTGGTGGGGTTGAAGAGCAATCAGCAAGTGCAAGAGGAATTGACCGGCGCGGGCGCCACTGAACCGGTTGTTACTGTGGTCAACGAAGCAAAAAATGATGTGCTCGGGCAGTTGGCAACGGATGATCCGGTGTTCCAGGCCCTGGCCAACGCGGGCACGGCGCAGCAGTTGGCGCAGGTGGGCGAGCAACTCAAGCCGGACGTCAACCGTGGTGCGCTGGACGTGGCCTTGTCGGGCCAGACGGTGATCAATGGCGCGATCCTCAATCGCCTCTCGGGCCAGCGTGATAATCGCGAAGCCGTGGGTGTGTGGTTGCAAGGCTTGAGCAGCAACATGGATCAGGATGGCCGTGGCGGCGATAACGGTTATTCGGCCAACAGCAGCGGCATGGCGGTGGGTGTGGATGGTCGGTTGAACGACAGCACCGCGGTGGGCGTGGCGTACAGCTACCTCAACTCCAACATCCATTCGGACCTGGGCACCAAGACCGACGTGCAGGGCCATGCGCTGTCGTTGTACGGCAACTGGTCGCTGCAGAACTGGTTTGTCGACGGCAGCCTGAGCTATGGCCATAACGACAATGACAGCAAGCGTCGTGTGGCGGGTACGACAGCCAAGGGTAGCTACGACAGCAATGTGTTGTCGGCCAGCGTACTGGGCGGCTACAGCTTCACGCTGTCGGATGCTGCCGTGATAGAACCGCGAGTCGCGGCGCGTTATTCCAACGTGCGCATGGACAGCTTTACCGAGAAGGGCTCTTCGGCGGCGCTGAGCACCGGCTCGCAACGCTATGAAGTGGGCGAGTTGGGTGCGGGTGTGCGCTTGGCCGGTAACTTCCCGTTGGCCACCGGAAGCCTGCAACCGGAAGCCACATTGATGGCTTATCACGACCTGATGGGCGACCGCGTGGCGCAAACCTCCAGTTTTGTGCTGGGCGGTTCGGCGTTTACCGTCACGGGCGCTTCGGTCGCACGTGACAGTTACGAAGCCAGCCTGGGTCTGAATTATCAGGTGTCGGCGCTGACGGTGGGCGCCAGCTATACCCGCCAGGCGCGTAGCGGGTTTGATGCTGATGGGGTGATGGTCAAGGCGCGTTACGCGTTTTAGGGTTAAGCCCGAACAGGGGCTCTTTGCGAGCCCCTGTTATCCCCAAAAGCAATAATCTTTTTTTCTTGAAATCTACTCGCCGATATTTTGGTTTTTTTAATTTTTACTCGACGTTTTTTCACAGTCCCCACCCTAATACGCAATTCCCCGCCCCCTTTCTTTGTTTAGTATTGGATCCAGTGGCCACTGAGGCTCAATGGGTCACTCTGTTCAAAAAAGGAGACGCGACATGATGCCCAAGGATCCTTCCAACAGTGGCCGGCCTGACCTGCTCGCGGCTTGCTGAAATGAACGCGCATACCTCTTTGGCAGCCCTCGCCGGTAACTACGTGCACGGCGACATAGTGGCTGCTCATCGACATGACGAGGGCCAACTGGTCTATGCCATCAACGGTGTAATGCTGGTGTCGGTGCAGCAGGCAACCTGGGTGCTGCCTTCCGGGCACGCCCTATGGGTGCCCCCGGCGATGGAGCATCAGATCCGCATGACCGGCGAGGTGCGTATGCGCACTTTGCTGATCTCGCCGGGGGCGCACGGTCGGTTGGCGCAGGCGTGCGAGGTCATCAGGGTTTCACCCTTGCTGCGCGAGCTGATTGTGGCGGCGGGCGATGAGCCTGACAGCCAGCCGGCGTCGTTGCGTCATGTGCAGATTGTCGAGCTGATTTTCTCGGAGCTTGACCGCGCGCAGCGGGTACTGGCGCATGTGCCGATCCCGCATGAGCCGAGGCTCAAATCACTGTGTGCCGACTTTATCGACAACCCTTCCCAGGAATCGAAACTGGAGTGTTGGGCGGTGCAGCTCAATATGAGTTCACGCACCCTCGCTCGGCTGTTCCAGAAAGAACTGGGCATGAGTTACGGCGAATGGCGCAAGCGCACGCGGTTGCTGCTCAGCATGCAGCGGCTGGCCAGTGGCGCCTCCATTTTGGAGGTGGCTTTGGAGCACGGTTACCAAAGCCCTAGTGCATTTACCGCGATGTTCAAGCGCACCCTGGGTTACACCCCGAGTCACTGCCGCCTGGTCTGAATCACAGCGGTAGCCGTGACTGGCACTTTGGCGAGGGGCGACGAAGGTCCAATGTGGGAGCTGGCTTGCCTGCGAAAGCTTTAGTGCAGCAACAGATGCACCGACTGACACACCGCCTTCGCGGGCAAGCCCGCTCCCACATTTCTGAACGAGTTCGACGCGCGATTCAGAAGCGCCGTCCCACCTTGTCCCAATCGAAACGATGGTTGTCCAGAACTCGGGAGATGCGCACCCCGTTGCGCTTTTACCCTGCGTCTCTACTTGGCCTTCTGGATTTCTTTGATGGGTTCGCCTTCTTTTTTCCCACGACATGGCCGTCTCTCGCTGCTCGGTGTGGCAGTGGCGTTGTTGGCGGGTTGTTCATCCTGGGTCGCACATAAGCCGGCACAGCCACATCCTGAACGCATCAATGCCTTGAGCCATCTGCCGCAGGGTGTGTCCGCCCAGGCATTGCCCGAGCGTTGGTGGCAGTTGTACAACGATCCGCAACTCGATGCGCTGGTGCAACAGGCGCTGCTGCACAACCGCGACCTGGCGGCGGCCCAGGCCCATGTGCAGGCGATGCTGGCGGGGATCATGCAGGCCGATGCCGAGCGCTGGCCGTCCACCCAGGCGTCACTGGGTGCCGCTTACGGCAAGACGGCCGATGACCAGACGCTGGCCAAGGCCACCGATAGCCACGCGCCGTCAGAGTGGGCATTCAACCCAGGCTTCGAGCTGGCTTATCAAGTGGATGTCTGGGGCCAGGTCCAGCGCACGATCGAACGAGCCCAGGTGCAAGCCGCGGCGGCGCAGGCTGCCGAAGACTTGCTGCGCATCACGGTCGTGGCGCAAACCACCCGCGCTTATGTAAATGCCTGCGCTTTGGGCGCGCGTGCCAAGGTCCAGCGCCATTCGTTGGACGTGGTCGGGCGCAGCCTGGCGTTGATTGATCGCCAGCGCGAGGCCGGTGTGGTGACAGACCTTGAATACAGCCGCATGCAAGCCCTGCAAGGCGAAACCCAGGCGTTGCTGCCGATGCTGCAGGCGCGCCGACAAGCCGCGCTCTACGAATTGGCCATGCTGACCGGCGTCGCTGATCTTGAAGAAGGCTCTGGCGCCGCAACGTGTGAAGTGGTGCCCCGACTCAATGCCGAGTTGCCGGTGGGCGATGGCTGGCAATTATTGGCGCGCCGCCCCGATATCCGGCAGGCCGAGCGCGCGTTGCAGGCGGCCACGCTGCAAGTGGATATCGTCCAGGCCGACCTGTACCCCAAGGTCACCTTCGGCGCTTCAGTGTCTTCCTCAGCCAACAAATTCCATGAGCTGGGCGATAGCAGTGCGGTGATGTTCGGCATCGGCCCACTGATCACCTGGCAGTTCCCTAATTGGCAGGCCAACCGCGCACGGGTCAACCAGGCGCAAGCGCTTGAGCGGGTAGAGGTGGCGCAATTCGAGGCCAGCGTGCTCAAGGCCCTCAAGGAGGTGCGCCAGGCCCTGGCGTTGTACGACGGCGAACGCCAGCGCCACGCGGCCCTGAGCCAGGCGCTGGAGAGCAGCCGCCAGGCCTACACCTTGGCCCAATTCAACTACGACGCAGGTTCTATCGACTTTCTCGACGTGCTGGACAGTGAGCGTGAGCTGATCCGTTTGCAGGCCACGCGGGCCGACGCCGATGGTCAATTGCTGCAACGCCAGATCAGCCTGTTCCGTGCCCTTGGCGGTGGTTGGCAGTCATCAGCGCCCACCCACGCTTACACCACTCTTTCCGGTACCCAGCCATGAATATCGCCGTTGATGAAACAACTGCTGCCCAGGATGAACAGGCGCCTACTCGCAACCCACGCCGCAAAAGGCATCTGCTCCTGCTGGGCGTCGCCGCGTTGTTGATCGCGGCGGTGGTGTTCGGCCTGTACTGGATGACGGTCGGCCACTACCTGGAGCAGACCGATGATGCCTATGTGCGGGCTGACTGGATTCCCATCAGCCCGAAGGTCTCAGGCTATGTGGCCGAGGTCATGGTAGAGGATGATCAGCCGGTCAAGGCAGGGGACGTGCTGGTGCGCATCGAGGCCCGTGACTACCAGGCCCGCTTGGCACAGGCCCGCGCACAACTGGCCGAAAGCCAAGCCTCGGTGGCGGCGCAAGAGGCCAACCTGCACGTCACCGACAGCCTGATCGCCCAGCAAAAGGCCGGCGTTGCCCAGGCCGAGGCTCACGCCCGCAGCGTGGCCGCCGAATTGCGCCGTGCGAGCTTGGACCAGCGCCGCTACGAAGGCTTGGTGCGCGACCACGCCGCCAGCGCCCAGCGCCTGGAAACGGCCGCCGCCAGTTACACCCAGGCCAATGCTGCGGTGGAAATTGCCAAAGCGATGCAGCTCCAACAGGAAACCCGCTTGACCGTGGCCGTCACCCGCCGCCAACTGGCCCAGGCCTCGCTCCAGCAACAGATAGCCCGGCGCAGCCAGGCCGAGGCGCGGTTGAACCTGGCGACGCATGCGTTGGAGGACACCTTGATCCGCTCGCCCATCGACGGCGTAGTGGGGCAGCGCAAAGTGCGAACCCACCAATACGTCGCCCCAGGGTTGCCGCTGCTGGCGGTGGTGCCTGTGCAGCAGGCTTACGTCGTGGCCAACTACAAAGAAACCCAATTACGCCATATGCGTGCCGGCCAACCGGTGGATATCAGCGTCGACAGTTATTCGGGGCGCAAGCTCAAAGGCCATGTGGTGAGCTTCTCGCCAGGCTCCGGGGCGGTGTTCGCACTGTTGCCGTCGGACAACGCCACCGGCAACTTCACCAAGATCGTGCAGCGCTTTCCCGTGAAGATCGTCATTGATGAGCATGACGAAGGCGGACCTATCCTGCCGGGCATGTCGGTGATCACCACGGTGGACACCCGCCCGGTTGAGCGGGGCGCTGCCCATGACTGAAGCGGCGGAAAAGAGCGTCTCCTTTCGCGCCTGGGTGGCGGTGATCGGTGGGCTGTTCGGCTGTTTCATGGCCGGCATGAACGTGCACGTGACCAGCGCCGCGCTGCCGGAGATCGAAGGCTCCCTGGGGGCGACGTTCGAAGAAGGCTCGTGGATTTCCACCGCCTACCTGGTCGCGGAAATCGTGATGATCCCGCTGACCGCCTGGTTGGTGCAGGTGTTCTCTCTGCGGCGTGTGATGCTCGTGGGCTCGTTTGTGTTTCTGGTGGCGTCCATAGCCTGCTCATGGGCGCCTAACCTGGAAGTGATGATCATCATTCGGGTGATCCAGGGCGCTGCCGGCGCAGTGCTGATTCCTTTGTCATTCCAACTGATCATCACTGAACTGCCGCCCAGCAAGATCGCGATGGGCATGGCCTTGTTCGCGCTGTCCAACAGCGTCGCCCAGGCCGCCGGGCCGTCCATTGGCGGCTGGCTGACCGATGCCTATTCCTGGCGCTGGATCTTTTACCTGCAACTGGCCCCTGGCATTCTCTTGCTGTTGGCGGTGGCATGGTCGATCGATGCCAAACCCATGCAGTTGAGCCTGCTCAAGCGCGGCGACTGGGGCGGGATCATCGCCATGATCGTCGGCCTGGGTGGCTTGCAGATCGTGCTGGAAGAAGGCGGCCGCAAGGACTGGTTCGGCTCCGTTTTCATTGTGTGGATGTCGCTGATCGCCGGCGTTGCCCTGGTGTACTTCGTGCTGTCGCAGTTGTATGGCAGCCGCGCCTTCATCAACCTGCGCCTGCTCAAGAGCTACAACTTCGGCGTGGCCAGCGCAGCGATGTTCATCTTCGGCGGGGCCACTTTCGGCCTGGTGTTCCTGGTGCCCAATTACCTGTCCCAGTTGCAGGGCTACAACGCCCGGGAGATTGGCATCAGCCTGATCGCCTACGGCATGGTGCAACTGGTACTGGCGCCGTTCATGCCGCGCCTGATGAAGTGGCTCAACCCGAAACTGATGGTTGCCAGTGGCTTTTTCATTATGGCCCTGGGGTGCTACCTCGGTGCGCACCTGGACGTGGACAGCGCCGCCAACGTGATTATTCCGTCCACCGTGGTGCGGGGCATCGGGCAGCCGCTGATCATGGTGGCGCTTTCCGTACTGGCGGTGTCTGGCCTGGCCAAGGATGAAGCCGGCTCGGCCTCGGCCTTGTTCTCCATGCTGCGTAATCTGGGTGGTGCCGTGGGCACGGCGGGCCTGACGCAGATCGTGGCCATGCGCGAGCGCTTTCATTCCGAGCGAGTAGGGGAGTCGATCACGTTGTTTTCCCCCTCCTTGCAGGAACGCCTGCGCGCCAGCATGGCTGACAGCGAGGCTTTCATCTTCAACCAGCTATTACCCGCTCAACAGCAGGTGATCGACGGCTTGATCCACACTGTGCGGCGCGAGGCGTACCTGATGGCCTACAGCGATGCGTTCTACGTGTCCTGTGTCGCGTTGATTGTGTGCGGTGTCGCGGCCTTGGCGTTACGGCAGTCAGCCAAAAACGCATAACCACGCCAAGCAGGTGTTGAATGTGTACAGCTCACTGCGTTGGGTAGGAGCCCACTATCGGCCTCCCGGAAAAGAGGAGCTCTCTTATGCAACAACCCGATACCCTGGTCCGTAACCCGGTGGGTAACCCTGTCGTCGCCAGTGTCAGCGTGAACGGCGATGCTCGCAGTGTGTGGAATGTGGTCGGCGATTTCGCCGGTTTCGCGAAGTTTATTCCGGCGTTGTCCCATATCGAAATGACCGGCGAGGGCGTGCGTTCGGTCCGCAAGAAGTTGTTCAAGGACGGCAATGTGGTGATGGAGCAACTCAACAGCCATGACGACCACGCCATGACCATGACCTGGTCACTGATGTACACCTCACTGAACATTGGTAACCTGTGGGCGCTGATGGAGGTGGTGCCACAAGGCCCGACCCAGAGCCTGGCGACCTGGACCATCATTGGCCAGCCGTACACGGGCGGCCAGGAAGACGTACCGGCGTTCGAAGCCTTCCTGCAAGGCTTTGCCGATGACGCGATGAAGAACCTACAGGCACTCTTCAACTGATGTGTAGGAGCGAGCTTGCTCGCGAAAAACCTGAGGACGCCGCGTACTCCAAGCATGCCAGCGTCATCGTTGACGTTCTTCGCGAGCAAGCTCGCTCCTACAGTGGGGTGGGCATTACCCTTTAGTTGGTGGCCTGATCAATCCCCGCCTGCAAGGCCTGGCTTTCACTGTGCCCACCCGCGCGCAGCGGGCCCAGGTTGAAGGCTTGATCCTTGCGCGTGGCGTCGTCGTGTTTCTGGGTCAGTTCGTCCTTGGCACCCAGGGCCAGGTTGACCGGTGACTTCGAAACGTTCAGCCCGACATCGGCACGGTAGTCGCTGCCGGCCAAGGTGGTTGCGGTCACCTTGGAGCCACCCAGCTCGACCTTGCCATTGGGCGCACTGATCCGCGCGCCCCTGAGCTGCGTATCACCCTTCACCTGCAGGTTGACGCCCTGGCTTGCGCGAATGCCTGACGCCTGAGTGACGCTGTCCTTGGCCACATGGCTGACATCCAGATACAGGGTCGGGGTGTAGCTGGTATTGCCGCTCTTGTCACCGAACAACACGCTTTCAGCGGTATTGGCCACCTTGCTGCCGGTGGTGTCTTTGCCACTGACGGTGTAGCTGTCGCTGGTTTTTGGCCAGACCTTATCCTTGAAGCCAGACAGGCGCGTGCCCAGGGCATCGGTCTTGTCTGCCAGGTAAGCCTTGGCCTTGTCCACGCGGGTGCCGAAGGCGCCACGGGGTTGCGGGTTCACGTCATAGCTGCCACTGCGGGTGAGTTTTTCGCCCAGGCGTTCCTTGGCGTTAACCACGCCGTTGACCACGCTGTCCTTGGCCGACGCCAGGTGCCCGGTGCCCTTGTCGACGACGTTCTCCAGCTTGTCGCGATGCTTGTCGAACGCGCCTTCAGCCTTGGCTTGTACCTTGTCCTTCAGTGGGCCGCTGGCTTTGGCCAGCTTATCCACCACCCCCGGCTGGTTTTTTTCGACATCCAGCCTGGCGTCGACATTTACCTGGGTGCTGTTGACGTGGTCCTTGCGGCTTTCGACGACGAGGTTGCCGCCCACCGTGCCGATCACCTTGTCGGCGTCGATACGCGCGCCGGCCAGATGGGTATCACCGGCACTGTTGAGGGTGACGTCACCCGCCGTGATCAGGCTGTTGTGCTGGGTGGTGCCTTGCAGGTGATCCACATCGACCGTGGCCCGCGCATTGATGCCGCGCTGGGTCTTGGGTGTCGCATGTTCACCGGCATTGGCCAAGGTGGTTTTACCAACGCTGCCGCCCGCCCCCAGGGTAACGCCCCAGTTGTTATGGGCCTGGGTCGATTGCGCAGACTCTTGCACGATGCCGCCGTTTTGCGCATCCAGGCTAACGCTGGCTGCGCTGATCTGAGTGCCCTGCAAGTGGATGGCATTGGTTGCCTCAGCGCCGCTGGCGAGGCTGACTTTGCCTGTGCTGTGCAACTGCCCGACGACGGCGCTCTGGTCGTTTTCCGCCACTTTGCCGATGTTGAAGTTGGCGCTGAGGCTGCCGGTCTTGCTGCTGCTTTCGGCGCTGCTGGTCTTGCCGGCGCCGAGGGTCAGGCCACCGCCCAGGTTGCTGCCGTTGCTGACGTGGCTGTCGGTGGCGGCTTGCAGGTTTAGCTTGCCGCCGGCATTGAGGCTGATATCGCCAGCCTTCGCGCCCGTGCTGCCGATCTGCGTGCCTTGCAGGGTCATGTCAGCGCCGCTGCTGAGCTGGATGGGGCCGCTGCCTTGAAGGGTCGCGACCTGGGCCTGGCTGTCCTGGGTGTCCAGGCGCTTGTTATCCAACTGCACGCCGGCACCGAGGTTGATGTTGCTGCCATTCGCACCGGGCGCGGTGCCCACCGTCAGTGAGCCGTTGCCGCGCAGCGTGCTGCTGTTTTTGCTCTGGGTGTTGGTGGCCTGGTTGAGCGCCAGCTCACCGCCGGTCTTGAGGTTAACCCCAGCCTGGCCGCCGTCGAACTGGCTGCCTTCATAACGCGCATCGCCCTTGGCCTCGATGCTCACGCCTTGGCTGGCCACATAGCTACCGACCACTGCTGTGCGGGTGGATTCGCGCACATCGCTGCTGCCGCCCAGGCCGCTGCCGCGCACATTCACGTCTTCGCCGGTGGTGGTATAGACCCGCACGCCAGCCTTGGCGTCCACGCCTTGTTCGCTGCTGCTGTGGGTGTTGGCCGCTGCCGTGGCAAGGTGCTCGCCGGCCTTGATGTTCAGCCCGCCGTCGGTGGCGCGGTATTGGGTGCCCTCGTCCTGCAACGTGCCGGCTGCATTGACCTGCACCGTGGCGCCACTGAACTGGCTGACCGCGGCGGTGCTGTCCTGCGTTGTGCCGGTTTTGTTCGTGTGGCCGACTTCCACATCCAGGCCGACATTGGGTTGCTCGAATGCGTCCAGCAAACCGGGCTGATGGAATTTGGCCTGGGCCACACCCTCGACGGCTTTTTCAATCGGGCGGGTAATGCCTTTGTATTCCACATTGGCGCCGACGTCGGCGGTCCAGCCGTTTTCCTTGTGGGTGCTGGTCTCGGTGGAATGGGCGGCCTGGTTGTTAATCTGGCCAGCGTTGACCTGCAGCTCGGCGCCGGCCTTGGCCTGTGCACCCTCGCTGGTGAAGGTGTTGCCAGCGTTGATGGTCAGCTTGCCGGTCGCGGCCACGGCGCTGGTTTGTGCGGTGGTTTTTTCAGCGGTGTCTTGGCTGCTTTGGTGGCTGAACTGCGCGCCACTGCCTGCCCGATCAATGCCGCCGGTGTAGTAGAAACTGCCGCCGGTGGTGGTTTTGTCGACGGCTTCGGTGTGCTTGTCGTGGGCAGCCAACAGCTCGACGTTCTTGCCGCTGACGGTGGCATCGCCTGCGGTTGCCTTGAGGTCCGAACCCTGGATGCTCACATCGCCACCGGCCTTCACCACGACACTGCCGCCCTTGAGGCTGGAACCTTGCTGTTCGGTGGTGTCGGTCTTGCGGGTTTGCTGCTGGTCTTCATAGCTCAACCCCGCACGGTACTGGCGGCTGACACCCTCGGTTTCCTTGGCGTAGCCATCGAAGCCGCGCGTATGGGTGCCGGTGGTGTCGTGAGTGGTGGTCTCGGCGGCAACGACCTTGATATCGCCTTTGGCATCCGCCTGCAGTTCACCGCCAGCCGACACCTGGGAGCCGCTGACGCGGATGTCCTGGGCGCTTTGCAGCTTGAGGTTGCTGTCCGAGCGCAGGTCGCTGGCAACCACGGTGCTGTCCTTGAGGTTCTTGCGGCTTTCATCCTTGGAGATGCCGAAGAACTTGCTGTCGTTGCTGTAGCGGTTGTCGTGGGAGGTGTCCTGCACGCCGTCGATCACCAGCGAACCTTTGTCGCTGATGACACTGGCCTGCTTGCCACCACGGGCCTGGCTGCCGCTGATGCGCACGTCGTCGGCCTTGACGATCAGCTTGCCGTCGGCGTTGACCTTGCTAGCGGTGTTCGACGTCTTGCCTTGGTTGCCGTCGCCGTTCTTGCCGAAGAAGCTGCCACCGGTGAGGTCGCCGGAGTAGGCGTTGTCGCGGCTGCTCTGGGTGCGGCTGGCGCTGGTGATTTCCACGTGCCGGGCGGCCAGTTGAATATCGCCGGGGGTTTTCAGCTCGGCGCCTTGCAATTGCAGCTTCTGTTGGCTGGTCAGCTCCAGTGTTTTTCCGGCCTTGAGGCTGCTGGTGATGCTGCGTTGTTCGCTGCTGGATTTATCCCAGTTGGCTTTCCACAGGTGCTTGCGATGGTTGCCCTGGTCGCGGGTTTCATGGGTTTCGGTGGCGGCGTTCACCTGAAGGTCTGCGCCGCTGTTGACGCGCAGAGTTTTGCCCGCTTCCACATGGCTGGCTTTGATCTCGGTGTTGGCGCCGGAAGACAGCGCCGCATCCTGTTGCGCCACGACCTTGTTGCTGTGCTGGCGCGAGTCTTTGTCGGTGGTGGTGCGGTCGTAGGTTTCGTAGGTGAACAGGAAGTTGCTGTTGTTCCACTGCTCACGCTTTTCCTGGAGCTTGCGGCTTTCCAGGCTGCTGAGGGTCAGGTTGCGGCTGGCGTCAAGTTTGACGTTGCGCCCGCTGGCGTCGGTGGCGGCCAGGCTCAGGTCCTTGGCACTGTGCAAGTCGATATCGCCCTGGCGGCTGTGCACGCCAGCGCGAGTGGCGTCGAGGCTGTCGGCACGCACCTGGCCGCTGATGTCGAGGTCGCCGGCCGAACTGATCTTCACCCCGTCAGTGCCTTGCACCTGCACGCCGCCTACACGCACACCGGCGCCTTCGGCGGTGCTGATGATGTTGATGCGCCCGGCCTGCATTGCGCCGAACAGGCGCGCGTCGATGCGTTGGTCCTGGGTCTTGCTGGCCGGGTCCACCTGGCGCACTTGCCCGCTGGCGAAGTCGACCTGGTTACGGCCAACGGTGAGGTTCAATTGATCGCGGGCACTGAGGCGCCCGTCACTGTCGATGCGCGGCGCGATCAGGTTGATGGAGCCTTCACGGTTTTGCAGGCCCTGGCCTTGCACTGTCAGTTGGCCGTTGGCATCGCGGGTGCTCAAGGCTTGCAGCTTGCCGTCGTTGAGTTCGGGGCGACCCACCACCAGGTTGGCGTTGGGCGTATTGATGAAGCTGCCGCCATTCACCGAAATGCCGTTAGGGTTGGCCAGCACGTAATCGGCCGCCTGGCCGAAAATCTCCTGAGCACCGTTGAGGGTCGAGGCGTTGCGGCTGATCACTTCGTTGAGGATCACGCTCGCCGCCTGGCCCTGGAACTGCGGGTTGGCCGCCAGTTGCCCGGCGAGTTGGGACTGGCCGGCCTGCAAGGCGTTGTTCAACACCAGACCCTGGCGGTCGACGTTGTAATCCAGAAACTGGTTATGGGACAGGCCGCCCGCATTCGGCGCGACGATGTTGACGATGGGTACACCGCCCTGGTTTTGCAGTTGCGGCGTGCCGCCAGGCCCCTCGACGACGGTCAAGCCTGCGGCGAGCGCGAGCTGCGGCAGCAGGAACAGGCTGGCAATGGCCCAGCGCAGTTTGCCCTGGGGTGAAAGGTGGAAGCTGTGTGGAGTAGTCGGCATAAATAATCTCGCTCTGTGTTGGCTGATCCACGACGCGCGTTGTGCGTTGCAACGCTGCTGGGGTGGTCAGGTACGGCGGTGACTCAGGCTAAAAACGGGTGTGGGCTCATATCTGCACGCTAAGGCGCGTCAGCCAGACCTCCGGCTCCTGGCGAAAACCTGTGGGGGTGTTGAGGTTGCGTTGGTAATCGACGTCGAGCTGCACGTTCTTCCAGCTCAGGTTGAGCCCCGCGCTGGCGCCGCTCAGGCGTTGGCTCTGGGCACCGTGTTCGTGTTTGACCCAGCCGTTGTCCAGGCCCAGGCGCGGGGTGAGTTTCACCGGCAAGTCAGTGTTGAGTGGCAGGCGCAAGGTGTTGCGCCATACCGCGCCAATAGCACCGGAGCTGCTGTTTTCGCGATAGCCGCGCACGGCCGAGTCATCGGTAATCAGCAGTTGTTCGATGGCGGGCAATGCATCCGGGCTGTACTGCACCGACAACTGGCTTTGCCACTGCCATGGCTGCGCTGACCATTGGCCGTTGCGCCATTGGGTGAGGTTGGCGCGGTACTTGTGGAACTGCGCCTTTGGCCGGTTTTTCTGCACCTGGTCGGCATCCCGATCGGCGCCGAACCAGGTCAGGCCCTGGGCGTAGTTGACGTCCAGGTTCCACACCGCGCTGTTGAGCCAGAACAGGTTCAGGCCCGCTTCGGCCACGGTCAGGGTGGGGCTCTGGATGTCCAGGTGTACCTTCTGCAGGTAGCTGTCGACGTCTTTGTAGGCCAGTTGTAGGTTGGCGCTCAGTTGGTGGCCCTGGTCGCGCCACAGCACACGGTCGCTGCGCAGGCTGACCTGATCGGTGCGGCCACTGTTGTAAAACGTGGTGCGGCTGAGCTTGAACGGCGAGCGGTATTCGGCATGGCTGGCGAACAGGCTGTAGGTCCAGTAGCCGTAGGGGATGGAATAGAACAGGCTGTGGCTGCGGCTGTAGCGCGGCCCATGGTTGAGCGTGTCGCTGAAGCTCAGGTTGAGCGAGTCGTTGATTTGCAGGGGGCTGTCCAGGCTCAAGTTGATGGCATTGCGATCACGCCCGGTGCTGGCGCTGCCGAGGTTATCCACGCCCAGGCCCAAGGCCCAGCGCGAGGCACTGCTGCGTGAGCGCAGGATGATGCGCGACGCGCCCGCTGTGCTGCCTGGGGCGATGTCGGCGGTGAGGTCCACCGAGCGCAGGCGGTTGAGCTGGTCCAGGCCCTGTTCCAGGTCTCGCAGGTTCAGTGGTTTGCCGAGCATTCCGGGGAATGCCCCGCCTAATGAAACCGGCAGGCTCTGGTCGGCCAGTTCGATGGCTTCCAGGTAACCTTCTTCGACGTGAATATCCAGCGGTTTCCCGGCGGCGGGCGCACTGATCAGGTAGGGGCGGCTGGCGATATAACCGGCCTCGACATACAGCCGGGTGATCTCGGCCAGCAGGCGGTTGATCTGCGTGACGCCCATGCAAGGCGCCACGTAGGGCTCGATATGTTTATTCAACTGGGCACGGCTGAACAGCGTGACCCCAGCCAGGCGCGTACCGCTCAAGGGCCAGCAGTGTTCATCCTTGGCGATGTCTGTTGGCAAGGCCGGTGTGACCGCTGGTGTACCGAAGCTGCCACGTTGCATCTGGCGTTGGCGCTGCTCCAGTTGTAATTGCTGCAGGTCGCGTTGCTGTTGTTGCTGCAAGCGCAGGGCTTCCTGGCCTGGCTGCGGCGCTTCGGCGCCAGCCACGGGCAGCGCCCACAGACAGAGCAGGGCGATGCCCAGGTTCCGGGTACAACACAAGTGTCCGGTTGAGAGCAGGTTTGGCACTCGACATCCTTAACGTAGAAATACACACGATCCATACCGTCTGAGCCAGCGTTGAACTCAGCGGTAATTGCCCTACTTGAGTGAGTGGTCGACGGTTTGTTACATCGTTGTAGGATTTATTACACAAGACGTAAGAAAAATCGCGTAATTAAGTGTGTTAATGCACAAAATTAGTGCGTGTCGGAGTGGGAGGGCCTGATATTCCTGATTTTTCGGAGGTGGGAGAGGGGGAGGGGCAGTTTTGATTGTTGTGCGGGCGTCACCTAATCGGCGTGTCACGGCCAGGGATTGAGCCATTGTCGGGTCACCAGATTAGGCTTTTGAATCCATTGGATATTCTGTAGCCTTGCGCAGCTTTAGCTTTACCCGTGCTTGATGAACAAAAACACTTCGTCCGGCGGTGCCCGAAGGGCTCCGGAGCCGGTGGTACACTCGACTTTCGCGCTACTGCGCCTGCAGGTCTTGCGAACATGACGCACATTTCCGAACGCCTACTGGTTCAAGCCCACCTCGACGCCAAGCAGCCCAAGGTGCTCAGCGCTGCCGAAGAGGCGAGCCTGCGAACCGCCATTGCCGCCGAGCTCAAGGCTCAGGACGCAGTGCTGGTTGCCCACTTTTATTGCGACCCGGTGATTCAGGCCCTGGCCGAAGAAACCGGTGGCTGTGTTTCCGACTCCCTGGAGATGGCGCGCTTCGGCGCCGCCCACCCAGCCAAGACCGTACTGGTGGCTGGCGTGCGCTTCATGGGCGAGACCGCCAAGATCCTCACGCCGGAAAAACGCATCCTGATGCCGACCCTGGAAGCCACCTGCTCCCTGGACCTGGGTTGCCCCGTGGATGAGTTTTCTGCGTTCTGCGATCAACACCCCGAGCGCACCGTGGTGGTGTATGCCAACACCTCGGCGGCGGTCAAAGCCCGGGCGGATTGGGTGGTGACTTCCAGCTGCGCGCTGGAAATTGTCGAGAGCCTGATGGACAACGGCGAGACCATTATCTGGGGCCCGGACAAACACCTGGGTACCTACATCCAGCGTCAGACCGGTGCCGACATGCTGCTGTGGGACGGTGCCTGCATCGTCCACGAAGAGTTCAAGTCCAAACAGCTTGAAGACATGAAGGCACTGTACCCGGATGCGGCGATCCTGGTGCACCCGGAGTCACCGACCTCGGTGATCGAACTGGCGGACGCGGTGGGTTCCACCAGCCAGCTGATCGCTGCGGCGCAACGCTTGCCGAACAAGACCTTTATCGTCGCCACCGACCGCGGCATCTTCTACAAGATGCAGCAGCTGTGCCCGGATAAAGTCTTCATCGAAGCGCCCACCGCCGGTAACGGGGCCGCGTGCCGCAGTTGCGCGCACTGCCCGTGGATGGCGATGAATACGCTGGAGCGTACATTGCAGTGTTTGCGTGAGGGCAGTAATGAGATCTTCGTGGAACCGGCGATAATTCCGCAGGCGGTGCGACCGCTCAAGCGTATGCTCGACTTTACCCAGGCTGCACGGTTGAAACTGGCCGGCAACGCCTGATCCTCAGGCTGAGCAAAAATCAAAATGTGGGAGCTGGCTTGCCTGCGATAGCGGTGTAACAGTCACAGGTGTTTTGACTGCAAGACCGCTATCGCAGGCAAGCCAGCTCCCACATCTGAGTTATTTCTTTGGCTTCGGGATCCGCACCAGTTGCGTATCCGAATAGATGTCATGCCAGCTGCGTTTGTGTTTATCGAACAACGACCAGATAAACCCCAGTCCCACACACAGCCATGACGCAATCGACACCACAAAACGCAACAATGCCTGCCACAGGCTGATCCGCGAGCCGTCAGCGTTCTGCACGCGCACGCCCCACACCTGCATGCCCAGGGTTTGCCCCGAATGGGTCCAGAACTTGGCGAAGAACCCGAACAGCACAAACAACAGGATCGTCGACAGCAACGGGTCACCGTCCAGCGCGCCGGACTCGGTGAGTGTGCGCATCTTCGCTTCGCCCACGAAGGCGATCCACACCAGCTTGTAGATAAACGCGGTGACGATCAGCAAGGCGGTGCACAACAGGAAGTCGTAGAACATCGCTGCCAGGCGACGGCCCAGGCCAACGGCGGGGAATTCGCCCTGGGGGCTCAACAGGGGTTTGGACATGGCAGGGCTCTCTGGAGAAAGCACGCAGTTTACGCAATGGCGCCCATAAAAAAGCCCCTGATGTCATATCAGGGGCTTTTTGTCGCAGGAAGGATCAGCCTTCTGCTTGGACTTCGTCAGCCTGCAGGCCTTTCTGGCCTTGAACTGAAACGAAGGTCACCTTCTGGCCTTCCTTCAGGCTTTTGAAGCCGTTGCCCTGAATAGCGCGGAAATGCACGAACAGATCCGGGCCGCTTTCAGGAGTGATAAAACCAAAGCCTTTTTCGTCGTTGAACCACTTGACGGTACCGCTCTGACGTCCACCTTTATCCGACATTTTCTTCTTTCCTTTGACGCTAAAAATTAATGACAGCCCCTTTCAAACGAAAGAGTACTGGGCTGGGTTGCAGGAAAGTTAAGAGACGTCGAACGGGTTGTAGCAACTACTTCAGCTACTGCCCAGGTCCAGGTTCCAAGCGACCCATGCAAACACAGTGGAGGAACTCTACGCCAACTAATATGAAAAAAACAAGCCCTGGGGCAGGCCCCGATTTTGCTGGGTCTCATGACACTTTGTTGAATGTTCTGATACCGACTTATTCGATAGAGTTATTCACTTGTTATAGGGCGTTAGCTATAAAAATGCCTATCGTGAATGCACTGTTTTATGGCGGTTGCGTTACAGTTTAGTGCGCGTTAACGAAACCGCGTTACTTATAGAAACAGTCAATCAACCACGGTAGTAACGTTGCGGAACGAATGGCATTTTACTTACACGTAGCGGCACCTTTTTCCCACGTACCATTGCGCAAACTTCGGTATCCAATGCGACAAATGCGCTGTCCAGGTAACCCATCGCCAGCGGGCCGCCCAAGGTGGGGCCGAAGCCGCCGCTGCAGACGCTGCCGATCACGGTGCCCTGGGCATCGACGATTTCTGCGCCTTCACGCACCGGGGTGCGCTCCTGCGGCAGCAGGCCTATGCGTTTGCGGGCCACACCAGTTTGCTGCTGGGTGAAGATGCGGTCGGCGCCGGGGAAGCCGCCAGCCCGCGCGCCATCGGCACGCCGGGCCTTGGAGATCGCCCACAGCAGGCTGGCTTCAATTGGCGTGGTGTCGGTGTTCATGTCGTGGCCGTACAGGCATAGGCCGGCTTCCAGGCGCAGGGAATCGCGGGCGCCCAGGCCGATGGCCTGCACTTCGGTTTCGGCCAGCAGGCTGCGGGCCAGGCTCTCGGCATTGGCCGCCGGCACGGAGATTTCAAAGCCGTCTTCGCCGGTGTAGCCGGAGCGGCTGACGTAGCAGTCCACGCCCAGCAAACGCAGGGTGGCAAATTGCATGAAGGTCATCTGGGTGACTTCAGGGGCCAGGCGCGCCAATACTTTCACTGCCGCCGGGCCTTGCAGGGCCAGCAGGGCGCGTTCTTCGAACAGCGGTTCGATGGTGCATTGGTCGCCGATATGTGTGCGCAGGTGCGCCAGGTCCTGGTCCTTGCAGGCGGCGTTGACCACCAGGAACAACTCGTCGTTGCCCAGGTTGGCGACCATCAGGTCGTCGAGGATGCCGCCTTGCTCGTTGGTGAACATCGCATAGCGCTGCATGCCCACCGGCAGGTCGATGATATCGACGGGCACCAGGGTTTCCAGGGCCTTGGCCGCATTCGCGCCGGTGAGGCGGATCTGGCCCATGTGTGAAACGTCGAACAACCCGGCCTGTTCACGGGTGTGCAGGTGTTCTTTCATCACGCCCAAGGGGTACTGCACCGGCATGTCGTAGCCGGCGAAGGGCACCATGCGTGCGCCCAGTTCCAGGTGCAGGGCGTGCAGAGGAGTTTTCAACAGGGTTTCGGTGGACATATTCAGCTCCTGAAAAACGTGCCGACGCGCTTGTGGGCGTCAGCACTCGATAATGTTGACCGCCAAACCGCCACGGGCGGTTTCCTTGTATTTGCTTTTCATGTCGGCGCCGGTCTGGCGCATGGTGCGGATGACCTTGTCGAGGGACACAAAGTGTTGCCCGTCGCCACGCAGGGCCATGCGCACCGCATTGATCGCCTTCACCGAGCCCATGGCATTGCGCTCGATGCACGGCACCTGCACCAGCCCGCCAATCGGGTCGCAGGTCAGGCCGAGGTTGTGTTCCATGCCGATCTCGGCGGCGTTTTCCACTTGGGACACGCTGCCGCCCAGCACTTCGCAGAGTGCGCCTGCGGCCATGGAACAGGCCACGCCGACTTCGCCCTGGCACCCGACTTCGGCGCCTGAGATCGAAGCGTTTTCCTTGTACAAAATGCCGATGGCGGCGGCGGTGAGCAAAAAGCGCACCACGCCGTCTTCGTTCGCGCCGGGGATAAAACGCATGTAGTAATGCAGCACGGCGGGAATGATCCCGGCCGCACCGTTGGTGGGCGCGGTGACCACGCGCCCGCCATTGGCGTTTTCTTCGTTGACCGCCAGCGCATACAGGTTGACCCAGTCCAGCACTGAGAGCGGGTCGCGCAGCGCCGACTCGGGGTTCTTGCACAACTGCCGGTGCAAGGCCGCTGCCCGGCGCTTGACCTTCAAGCCTCCGGGCAAGATGCCTTCGTTGCGGCAGCCGGCATCGACGCAGTCCTGCATCACCTGCCAGATCTTCAACAACCCGCTGCGGGTTTCCGCTTCCGGGCGCCAGGCGCTTTCATTGGTCAGCATCACCTGGCTGATAGACAGGCCATAGGTGGTGCAATGGCCGAGCAAGTCCTTGGCGTGTTTGAACGGGAAGGTCAGGGGCGTGGCGTCTTCGACGATACGGTCGGCGCCCGCCGCGTCTTCATCCACCACGAAACCGCCACCGACCGAGTAATACTCGCGGCTGCGGATCTGGATGCCGACGGCGTCAAAGGCACGAAAAATCATGCCATTGGGATGGTAGGCAAGGGGCTTGCGAATCATCGCCAGGTGTTCTTTCTCGTTGAACGCAATGCTGTGTTCGCCGAGCAGGTTGAGGCGCCCGTCACTGCGCATCTGCGCCAGGCGTGCAGCCACGGTTTCGGTATTCACGGTGTCCGGGTGTTCGCCTTCCAGCCCCAGCAACACGGCCTTGTCGCTGCCGTGGCCTTTGCCGGTGGCGCCCAGCGACCCGTAGAGTTCCACCTTGATGCCGGTGGTAGCCTCCAACAGGTTGTCACGCTTGAGCCCCTCGACGAATCGAGCGGCGGCACGCATCGGGCCGACGGTGTGGGAACTGGAGGGGCCGATGCCAATCTTGAACAGGTCGAACACGCTAAGGGACATGGTTGTTCTCCGGTTTCTTATTATTTTCTGAGGTGGACTCGGCCAATGTGGGAGCCGGGCTTGCCCGCGATAGCGGTGGGTCAGACAACATCACTGTCGGCTGATACACCGCTATCGCAGGCAAGCCAGCTCCCACACTGGCCGCGTATCTCCCGTCAGATCAGGCGTAGCTCTCGATAGAAGGGCACGCACACACCAGGTTGCGATCGCCAAACACGTTGTCGACCCGGCCAACCGGCGGCCAGTACTTGCCTTCGATCAACGACGCCACCGGGTACACCGCTTGTTCACGGCTGTAAGGGTGGCTCCATTCGCCCACCAGTTCCGCTGCCGTGTGCGGCGCGTTCTTGAGGGGGTTGTCGTCTTTGTCGAGGGTGCCGTTTTCTACCGCGCGGATTTCTTCGCGGATGGCGATCATGGCGTCGCAGAAGCGGTCCAGTTCTTCCTTGGATTCACTTTCGGTCGGCTCGATCATCAAGGTGCCGGCCACCGGGAACGACATGGTCGGCGCGTGGAAACCAAAATCGATCAGGCGCTTGGCCACGTCGTCCACGCTGATGCCGCTGCTGTCTTTCAACGGGCGCAAATCCAGGATGCATTCGTGGGCCACCAGACCATTGCTGCCGGTGTACAGCACCGGGTAATGCTCTTCCAGGCGACGGGAAATGTAGTTGGCATTCAGGATCGCCAACTGCGACGCACGCTTGAGGCCGGCGCCGCCCATCATGCTGATGTACATCCAGGTGATCGGCAAAATGCTCGCGCTGCCGAACGGCGCGGCGCACACCGCGCCCTCTTTGCGCTCCATGGCCGCGTGGCCGGGCAGGAATGGCGTGAGGTGCGACTTGACGCCAATCGGGCCAACGCCTGGGCCGCCACCGCCGTGGGGGATGCAGAAGGTTTTGTGCAGGTTCAGGTGGGACACATCGCCGCCGAACTTGCCTGGCGCGCACAGGCCAACCATCGCGTTCATGTTGGCGCCGTCGATGTACACCTGGCCGCCGTTGTCATGAATGATCCCGCAGATTTCGCGGATACCTTCCTCGAACACGCCGTGGGTGGACGGGTAGGTGATCATCAGCGCAGCGAGGTGCTCGCGGTGCTCGATGGCCTTGGCGCGCAGGTCTTCGATGTCGACGTTGCCGCGCGCGTCGCAAGCGGTCACCACCACGCGCATGCCGGCCATGTTGGCGGTGGCAGGGTTGGTGCCGTGGGCTGACGACGGGATCAGGCAGATGTCGCGACGTGCTTCGCCACGGCTCTGGTGATAGGCGCGGATGGCCAACAGGCCCGCGTACTCACCTTGGGAGCCGGCGTTCGGCTGCAGGGAGATCGCGTCATAACCGGTGGCCGCGCAGAGCATGGCTTCCAGTTCGCTGGTCAGTTGCTGGTAGCCGGCGCTTTGCGCGGCGGGGGCGAATGGGTGCAGGGCACCGAATTCGGCCCAGGTCACCGGGATCATTTCGCTGGCGGCGTTGAGCTTCATGGTGCACGAGCCCAGCGGGATCATGGTGCGGTCCAGGGCCAGGTCTTTGTCGGCCAGCTTGCGCAGGTAGCGCATCAGCTCGGTTTCCGAGTGGTAGCGATTGAAGACCGGGTGGCTGAGGATCGGCGATTGGCGCAGCAATGCGCTCGGCAGGGTGCTGTCGGTGGCAGCAAAGGCCGGCAGGTTTTTGCCGTCGGCGAAGATCGCCCACAAGGCCTCAATATCGGCCTGGGTGGTGGTTTCGTCGACCGACAAGCCAACGCGCTCGCCGTCTACTACACGCAGGTTGATGCGCTGGGCGCGGGCCTTGTCGTGCAGGGCGGCAGTGTGAGCGCCGGTGTGGATTGTCAGGGTGTCGAAGAAGTGTGCCTGCTCGACGTTCTGGCCCAGGGCCGTCAAGCCCTTGGCCAGGATCGCGGTCAGCTGGTGAATGCGCTGGGCGATCTGGGTCAGGCCTTTGGGGCCGTGGTACACGGCGTACATGCTGGCGATGTTGGCCAGCAGCACTTGGGCGGTGCAGATGTTGCTGGTGGCTTTCTCGCGGCGGATATGTTGCTCGCGGGTCTGCATGGCCAGGCGCAGGGCCGGCTTGCCGAAGCGGTCTACCGACACACCGACCAGACGGCCTGGCATGTCGCGCTTGAACGCATCCTTGGTGGAGAAGTACGCGGCGTGTGGGCCACCGAAGCCCAGTGGCACGCCAAAGCGTTGTGCGCTGCCAATGGCCACGTCGGCGCCGAATTCGCCCGGCGGCGTCAGCAGGGTCAGGGCCATCAGGTCGGCGGCCACGGCGACCAGTGCGTTGGCGGCGTGGAAGCGTTCGGTCAGTTCGCGATAGTCGAACACGTCGCCGTTGCTGGCCGGGTATTGCAGCAGCGCGCCGAAGAACGGGCTGACGTCGGTCAGTTCACGCTCATCGCCGACCACCACATCGATGCCCAAAGGTTCAGCACGGGTGCGCAATACGTCGAGGGTTTGCGGGTGGCTGTGCACCGACGCGAAGAACGCGTGGCTGCCTTTGTTCTTGCTCAGGCGCTTGCAGAAGGTCATGGCTTCAGCAGCGGCGGTGGCTTCGTCAAGCAGGGAGGCGTTGGCAATCGGCAGGCCGGTGAGGTCGCTGATCAGGGTCTGGAAGTTCAGCAGGGCTTCCAGGCGGCCTTGGGAAATCTCGGGTTGATACGGCGTGTAGGCGGTGTACCAGGCCGGGTTTTCCAGCAGGTTGCGCAGGATCGGCGACGGCGTGTGGCAGTTGTAATAGCCCTGGCCGATGTAGGTCTTGAACAGTTGGTTCTGGCTGGCGATGGCCTTGATCTTGGCCAGGGCCTGGGCTTCGCTCAGGCCGTCTTCCAGGCCGAGTACGCTGGTGCCCTTGATGCTTTCCGGGATCACGCTGGCGCTTAGCGCTTCGAGGGAATCAAACCCCAGGCTGGCGAGCATTTGCTGCTCATCTTCCTGGCGCGGGCCGATGTGGCGGGCGATGAATTCGTTGGCGGTGGTCAGATTAACGGTCATGGCGCGCTCCTCAGGCTTCAGCGTTGGCTTTGATCAGGCGGTCGTACGCATCCTGATCCAACAGCTTAGCCACTGCATCGGCATCGGCGGGTTTAAAGCGGAAGAACCAGCCTTCGCCCATCGGGTCTTCGTTGACCAGTTCCGGGCTGGCATCAAGCTTGTCGTTGACTTCCAGGACTTCACCGTCCAACGGCATGTACACACCGCTGGCGGCTTTTACCGACTCAACGGTGGAGGCTTCGGCGCCCTTTTCGTAAGCCTGCAACTCCGGCAGTTGCACGAAAACCACATCACCCAGCGCGTTCTGCGCAAACGCGGTGATACCCACGGTGACGCTGCCATCGGCTTCGGCGCGCAGCCATTCGTGATCTTCAGTGAAACGCAACTCGCTCATGGAAACTCCTCAGGGCCAGAATCGTCTGGTGGACGGGATTGGAATAATGAGGAGTTGCTTAGCAATATCGCGGCCAACGTTATTAAATCGTTATAGATCAATGGGTTAATAAATTCGGCGAAAAGGTTGGCTGAGGACGCTGTAGCGATTTCGCTACAGTCCGGTGGGTGAAAAAAAGCCTATGTGGATCAAAGCCTTGCATGGCGCGCAAAAAACAGGGTTGTAGCGATATCGTTACGCTGTAGCGCTTTCAGTACACTGAATGTCGTTCCCAGACCAAATCTGGATTGCGCCTTTGTGGGAGCTGGCTTGCCTGCGATGGCGGTCTACCCGTCACTAAGGAGCTGGATGACCCACCGCTATCGCAGGCAAGCCAGCTCCCACAGTTGAACCGCGTTTATTCCGTCAGGGCTTGTTGGGAATGCCGTACTTGCGCAGGCGGTGGGCGATCGCCGTGTGGGAGGTTTGCAAGCGGCTGGCCAGTTGGCGGGTCGAGGGGTAGCGGCTGTAGAGGCTTTCCAGCAGGCTGCGCTCGAAATCTTCCACGGCCTGTTCCAGGCTGTCGACTTCGCCATCGCTCTGGCGCGCCACGGAGGTGCCGGCGATGTCCAGGTCGCCGATGTCCACAAGGCTGCTTTCGCAGATGGCGGCAGCGCGGAAAATCACGTTTTGCAACTGCCGTACGTTGCCCGGCCAGTGGTTGCCCAGCAGGGCAGGATAGGTACCCGGCGCCAGGCGGCAGACCGGGCGCTGGATCTGCGCGCAGGCTTGCTGCATGAAGTAGCGCGCCAGCAGGAGGATGTCCTGGCCGCGTTCACGCAAGGGCGGCACGGCGACGTTGAGCACGTTGAGGCGGTAGAACAAGTCTTCGCGAAAGGTGCCTTCGCTGACCATTTTTTCCAGGTCGCGGTGGGTGGCGCTGAGGATGCGCACATTGACCTTCACTTCGCGGTCGCCACCCACGCGGCGAAAGCTGCCGTCATTGAGAAAACGCAGCAGTTTGGCTTGCAGGTACGGCGACATTTCACCGATCTCATCGAGGAACACCGTGCCCTGGTTGGCCAGCTCCATCAGCCCCGGTTTGCCACCGCGTTGCGCGCCGGTAAAGGCGCCAGGCGCATAGCCGAACAATTCACTTTCGGCGAGATTTTCCGGCAGTGCCGCGCAGTTCAATGCCAGAAACGGCGCACTGTGACGCGCACTGATGGCGTGGCAGGCGCGGGCCACCAGTTCTTTGCCGGTACCGGTTTCGCCCTGGATCAGCAGCGGTGCATCCAGCGCCGCCACCCGTTGCGCCCGAGCCTTGAGCGTGCGGATCGCCGGGGACTCGCCCAGCAGCGCATCAAACCCTTCGGCATGGTCATGGTGCAGCGCAGACAGTTGTTCGCCGATGCGGTTGGGTTGGTAAAGGGTGAGCAGGGCGCCGGCGTCGGTGATCGGCGTGGCGCCCAGTAGCAAGGTCTGGCCGTTCACGCTGATCTCGCGCAGCGGCAATCGAAAGCCCTGCTCCAGCAGGGTCTCCAGCAAGGCCGCGTCATCGAACAGCTCGGTGATGCTTTCGCCGGCTGGTTCACGGCCGTACAAGGCGATCAATGCCGGGTTGGCCAGCAGGATCTTGCCGGCGCTGTCCAGGGCCAGTACCGGGTCGGTCATGGCCGCCAGCAGGGCGTCGAGTTGCAAGTGGCGGCGCTGGCCCGGAAGAATGTCGACGACCTTTACCGCTTGCACGCCGTGCACGCTGAACAACGCGTCGCGCAGCTCTTCGAGCACGTCGGCGCTGAGGGTTGGCGCGTCGATATAGACGTTGGGCGGCACCATCTCCACCGCATCCAGATTGAGATTGCGCCCACCGAGCAAGGCCAGGACTTCCTGGGTGATGCCGACGCGGTCGATGAAGCTGACGTGGATACGCATGGGGCGGATCTTGATTCTGAAGTGCCGAGGGTGGCCAGTATGCCTTGGAGCCGGTGGAGATCAAAATGTGGGAGCTGGCTTGCCTGCGATGGCGGTGGGTCAGTTACCGAGAATATCGTCTGACAGGTCGCTATCGCAGGCAAGCCAGCTCCCACATTCGATTGGGGGCAGGTTATTCCAGATGTTCGGGTTTGACCGGGTCGCCGGATTTCATACCCAACTGCTGGCGCACATCCTCAAACATCAGATCGTAATGCTTGTGTTGTGAACCAACGCTGCTATGGGTCTTGGGAATGCCGTACTTTTCAACAATCTTAGTCACATTGCTGGCGAAGTTGTAGGCCTGGTCCTTGGGCAGGAAAAAGGTTTCCTTCATGTCCTTGCCCTGGATGCTGCCATGCAGGGTGAACTGCATGCCTTTGCCTTCGCGCTCATGCGTGAAGACTTCGTAGTCCAGGCACAGGTCGTAGCTGACATCGTCCTTGTTCAGCGCGTGTCGCTCGATATGCAGGTGGCCGGGTTCAAAGATAGCCATAGGCGTTTCTCCTCAACTTCACAGGTAGGTGATGCCAGGTTTGGCCGTGCTGATGCGCGTGCCGGCGCTGCCCTGGACGATGGCTTCGATGTCCGAGAGTGAACCGATCACCGCGGTTTTGCCAGTC
The DNA here is from genome assembly GCF_029960685.1 of Pseudomonas sp. AL10. Taxonomy (NCBI): domain Bacteria; kingdom Pseudomonadati; phylum Pseudomonadota; class Gammaproteobacteria; order Pseudomonadales; family Pseudomonadaceae; genus Pseudomonas; species Pseudomonas sp. AL10. The sequence goes on along the minus strand of NZ_JASBQZ010000012.1, from coordinate 65,768 downwards.
TGGCGGGCGAACTCGCAGGCGGCTTGGACCTTGGGGCCCATGGAGCCGGCGGCGAAGCCGAGTTTTTCCATATCGTCGGGGTGGGCCTGGCCGATGGCCTTCTGGGTGGGCTTGCCGAAGTCGATAAAGGCGGCGTTGACGTCGGTGGCGATCACCAGCAAATCGGCCTCCAGTTGCGTGGCCAGCAAGGAAGAACACAAGTCTTTGTCGATCACCGCTTCAATGCCGCGCAGCTTGCCGTCTTCGCCATACATGGTGGGGATGCCGCCACCACCGGCGCAGATCACGATGGCTTTTTTCTCCAGCAGCCACTTGATCGGGCGAATTTCAAAGATGCGTTTGGGACGCGGGCTGGCGACTACACGGCGGTATTTGTCGCCGTCGGGCGCGATGGCCCAACCTTTTTCGGCGGCGAGCTTCTCGGCTTCGGCTTTGGGGTACACAGGGCCGATAGGCTTGGTGGGGTTCTGGAAGGCCGGGTCCTTGGCGTCGACTTCGACCTGGGTGAGCAGGGTGGCGAACGGCACTTCGAAGTCCAGCAGGTTGCCCAGTTCCTGTTCGATGATGTAGCCGATCATGCCCTCGGTCTCGGCGCCCAGCACGTCCAGCGGGTAAGGCGAGACGCTGGTGTAGGCCGCCGCCTGCAATGACAGCAGGCCGACTTGCGGGCCATTGCCGTGGGCGATCACCAGCTCGTTGCCGGGGTGGATCTTGGCGATCTGTTCGGTGGCGATACGGATATTGGCCCGTTGATTGTCTGCGGTCATGGGTTCACCACGACGCAGGAGGGCGTTGCCGCCCAGGGCTACGACGATGCGCATACAGAATGTCCTTCTAGAATGATCGTTCCCACGCTCTGCGTGGGAATGCCTCACCGGACGCTCTGCGTCCGCTCTTGTGGCGCAGAGCGCCACTGGCTGCATTCCCACGCGGAGCGTGGGAACGATCAGAGTGGGGTTAGATGTCTGCCAACGCCGACACCAGAATCGCCTTGATGGTATGCATGCGGTTTTCCGCCTGCTCGAAGGCGATATTGGCCGGCGACTCAAACACCTCTTCGGTCACTTCCACGCCATTGGCCAGGTGCGGATAGCGCGCTGCGATGTCCTTGCCGACCTTGGTTTCACTGTTGTGGAACGCCGGCAGGCAATGCATGAATTTCACCCGAGGGTTGCCCGAGGCTTTCATCATCTTGGCGTTGACCTGGTACGGCAGCAGTTGCTCGATGCGCTCGTCCCACGCTTCCACCGGTTCGCCCATGGACACCCAGATATCGGTGTGGATGAAGTCCACGCCCTTCACGGCCTCTGCAGGGTCTTCGGTGATGGTGATGCGTGCGCCGCTTTCCTCGGCAAAGGCCTGGCACTCTTTGATGAAATCTTCATGGGGCCACAGCGCTTTCGGCGCGCCGATGCGCACGTCCATGCCGAGCTTGGCGCCGATCATCAGCAGCGAGTTGCCCATGTTGTAGCGCGCGTCCCCCAGGTACGCGTAGCTGATGTCATGCAGCGGCTTGTCGCTGTGTTCGCGCATGGTCAGGGTGTCGGCGATCATCTGGGTCGGGTGGAATTCGGCGGTGAGGCCGTTGAACACCGGCACGCCCGCAAACTTGGCCAGCTCTTCGACGATTTCCTGTTCAAAGCCACGGTATTCAATGGCATCGAACATCCGGCCCAATACGCGGGCGGTGTCTTTCATGCTTTCTTTGTGGCCGATCTGCGACGACACTGGGTCGATATAGGTGACGTGGGCGCCTTGGTCATGGGCCGCGACTTCGAAGGCACAGCGAGTGCGGGTCGAGGTTTTTTCGAAGATCAGCGCGATGTTCTTGCCCTGCAAGTGCGGGCGCTCGGTGCCGGTGTATTTGGCACGCTTGAGGTCGCGGGACAGGTCCAGCAGGTAATGCAGCTCGCGGGTGGTGTGGTGCATCAGCGACAGCAGGCTGCGGTTGCGCATATTGAAAGCCATGATGGAATCTCCTTAATAGTCGATAGGGTCGCGGATGATCGGGCAGGTCATGCAGTGGCCGCCGCCACGGCCACGGCCGAGTTCACCGGCGCTGATGGTGATGACTTCCACACCGGCTTTGCGCAGCAAGGTGTTGGTGTAGGTGTTGCGGTCGTAGCCAATCACCACGCCCGGTTCCACTGCCACCACGTTGTTGCCGTCATCCCATTGCTCGCGTTCGGCGGCGAAGCTGTTGCCGCCGGTCTCGACCACGCGCAGGGCCTTGAGGTTGAGGGCTGCGGCCACGGTTTCGAGGAAGTTGGTTTTCTCGCGCTGAATGTCGATGCCGTGGGGCTTGCTCTCGTCAGGGCGCAGGGTGAACGGCACGATCTGGTTGACCACTTCGGGGAAGACGGTGACCAGGTCGCGGTCGCAGAAGCTGAACACGGTGTCCAGGTGCATCGCCGCGCGGGATTTGGGCAGGCCGGCAACGATGACGCGTTCCACGGCTTTGTTCTGGAACAGGTTGCGCGCCAGTTGGCCGATGGCCTGGTGGGACGAGCGCTCGCCCATGCCGATCAACACCACGCCGTTGCCAATCGGCATCACGTCGCCGCCTTCGAGCGTCGCGGCGCCATGTTCCTGGTCGGGGTCGCCGTACCAGATCTGGAAGTCCGCGTTGGTGAACTCAGGGTGGAATTTGTAGATGGCGCTGGTCAGCAGGGTTTCCTGACGTCGCGCCGGCCAGTACATCGGGTTGAGCGTCACGCCGCCGTAGATCCAGCAGGTGGTGTCGCGGGTGAACTGGGTGTTGGGCAGCGGCGGTAGGATGAAGCTGGCGTGGCCGAGAAAATCGCGGAACATCTCGATGGTCTTGCCACCGAAGCTGCTCGGCAGGTCGTCGGCCGATACGCCGCCAATCAGGTACTCACTGATTTTGCGCGGCTCCAGGCTGCGCAGCCACGAGCCAACTTCATCGACCAGGCCCAGGCCTACCGTGTTGGCGGTGATCTTGCGCTCCAGGATCCAGTCCAGCGCTTCGGGGTTGGCGACGATGTCGGTGAGCAGGTTGTGCATTTCCAGCACATCAATGTCCCGCTCGCGCATCTTGGTGACGAAGTCGAAGTGGTCGCGCTTGGCCTGGGCCACCCATAGCACGTCATCGAACAGCAGCTCGTCGCAGTTGTTGGGGGTCAGCCGCTGGTGGGCCAAACCTGGGGAGCACACCATGACTTTGCGCAGTTTGCCGGCTTCGGAATGTACGCCGTACTTCACTTTTTCCGTGGTCATTACAGATCCTCCAGTGAACAACAATTACAGGGTCAGGAAGCCGTCGTAGAGCCCATAGGCCGCCACCAGGGCGCCAATGACCACTGCGGCGAAAATCAGCTTCTCGACGGGGGTGAAAATCGGTTTGCCCAGTTCACGCTTGGCCTTGGCGAACAGGATCGCGCCGGGGGCGTAGAGCAGGGCGGAGAGCAGCAGGTATTTGGTGCCGCCGGCATACAGCAGCCAGATCGCATAGATCAGGGCGATGGCGCCGATGAACAGGTCTTTCTTGCGCTCTTTGAGGGCGTTCTCGTAGGTCTCGCCGCGCACCGCCAGCAGCAGGGCGTAGGCCGCCGACCACAGGTAAGGCACCAGAATCATCGAGGTGGCGAGGTAGATCAGCGATAGGTAAGTGCTGGCGGAAAACAGCGTGATCACCAGGAATATCTGCACCATTGCGTTGGTCAGCCACAGCGCGTTGACCGGCACATGGTTGGCGTTTTCCTTGCGCAGGAACTCCGGCATGGTGTGGTCTTTGGCGGCGGCGAACATGATCTCCGCACACAGCAGCACCCAAGACAGCAGCGCGCCGAGCAGCGAGATGATCAAGCCCACACTGATCAGCACCGCACCCCAGTGGCCCACCACATGCTCCAGCACGGCGGCCATCGACGGGTTCTGCAGCTTGGCCAGTTCCGGTTGGGTCATGATCCCCAGGGACAGCACGTTCACCAGCATCAGGAACAGCAGCACGGTGATAAAGCCGATCACGGTGGCCTTGCCCACGTCACTGCGTTTTTCGGCACGGGACGAGAAGATGCTCGCGCCTTCGATGCCGATAAACACCCACACGGTGACCAGCATCATGTTGCGCACTTGGTTCATCACACTGCCCAGGTCAGGGTTTTTCACGCCCCAGATGTCAGCGGTGAAGATGTCCAGCTTGAACGCGAACAGCGCGATGAGCACGAACAGCAGCAGCGGCACCACCTTGGCGACGGTGGTCACCAGGTTGATGAACGCGGCTTCCTTGATCCCGCGCAGCACCAGGAAATGCACGGCCCACAACAGCACTGACGCAGCGATCACCGCCGTCGGGGTGTTGCCTTCGCCAAAGACCGGGAAGAAGTAGCCCAGGGTGCTGAACAGCAAGACGAAGTAGCCGACGTTGCCCAGCCAGGCGCTGATCCAGTAGCCCCAGGCGGATGAAAAGCCCATGTAGTCGCCGAAACCGGCCTTGGCGTAGGCGTATACCCCGCCGTCGAGGTCGGGTTTGCGGTTGGCGAGGGTCTGGAACACGAAGGCGAGGGTCAACATACCGATGGCGGTAATCACCCAGCCAATCAACACCGCACCGACATCGGCGCTGGCGGCCATGTTTTGCGGCAATGAAAAGATGCCGCCGCCAATCATCGATCCGACGACAAGTGCGACCAGGGCGCCTAATCGAAGTTTTCCGGGAGTTTCAGACATTGCATGACTCCAATGCAGGAGAAGAGAGACCACAGAATAATTCCGTGCGCTAATCAAACAGCTGACTCAGATCACTTCATTGGCACATTCCATTGTGAATTAACGACTTAGGGTGAGATTTTGCGGGCGAAAAAATCCCGCAAAGACGCTGGGTAGAGCGCTCTCTGCTTTATGGTTAATCAATTGGTTGGGGCATGGGTGTTGACGCTAGTTCGTATTTGCGAATGTGCAAATTTTTTGTACGTTGTTTGACTATCGCTTCATAATTGACGTATTTAAATTCTAAATAAGCCTAAACTTCGTGCCTTTACATATCCTTATGTTATGACAACGTTATTAATTTGAATTACTTGCGTGCGCAGTTGTCACCCAACCGTTTATTTCGAGGAACCTGCATGACCCAACCCGCCCAGAAACTCCGGCTCAGTGCCCTGATCGCCCTGGTGGTGGGCTCGATGATTGGCGGCGGCATCTTTTCATTGCCGCAGAACATGGCCGCCCGTGCCGAGGTGGGCGCCATACTGATCGGCTGGGCAATCACCGCTATCGGCATGCTGACCCTAGCCTTTGTGTTCCAGACGTTGGCGAACCGTAAGCCCGAGCTGGATTCCGGGGTATATGCGTACGCCAAGGCAGGGTTCGGCGACTACATGGGTTTTTCATCCGCCTGGGGTTACTGGATCAGTGCGTGGATGGGCAACGTCGGTTATTTCGTCTTGCTGTTCAGCACCCTCGGCTACTTTTTTCCGGCGTTCGGCCAGGGCAATACGCCGCTGGCCATCGGCTGCGCCTCGCTGCTGCTGTGGGCGGTGCATTTTCTGGTGATGCGCGGGATCAAAGAGGCGGCGTTCATCAATCAGGTAACGACGGTGGCGAAGATTGTGCCGCTGCTGATGTTTATCGTGATCGCTGCGGTTGCATTCAAGGCGGATATCTTCACCCGCGATATCTGGGGCCTGGGTAACCCGCAGATGGGCAGCGTGGTCGAGCAGGTGCGCCACATGATGCTGGTCACGGTGTTTGTCTTTATCGGCATCGAAGGCGCCAGTGTGTATTCGGCGCGGGCGCAGAAACGCTCGGACGTGGGGCGCGCCACAGTGATTGGCTTCGTGGGCGTGCTGGCCTTGCTGGTGCTGGTGAACGTGCTGTCCCTGGGCATCATGAGCCAGCCGGAGCTGGCGCAGTTGCAGAACCCGTCCCTGGCCGGTGTGTTGGAGCATGTCGTCGGGCCTTGGGGCGCGGTATTGATCAGTATCGGCCTGGCGGTTTCGCTGCTCGGGGCGTTGCTCTCCTGGGCGCTGCTGTGCGCGGAAATCCTTTATGCCACCGCCCAGGACAAGACCATGCCGGCGTTCCTGAAGAAGGAAAACGCCAATCAGGTGCCGGTCAATGCCTTATGGCTGACCAACGTGATGATCCAGGCATTCCTGGTGATCACGCTATTTTCAGCCAGCACCTACACCACCCTGATCTACCTGGCGTCGTCGATGATCCTGGTGCCTTACTTGTGGTCGGCGGCCTATGCGGTGCTATTGAGCGCGCGCGGCGAAACCTATGCCGGCTGGCAGCGCCGGCGCATGAAAGATCTGCTGGTGGGGCTGATTGCCCTCGGTTACGCGATTTGGCTGCTGTATGCGGGGGGCTTGAAGTACTTGCTGCTGTCGGCGTTGCTGTACGCACCGGGCGTGATCCTGTTTGCCCTGGCCAAGCGCGAGCAGGGCCAGCCGTTGTTTACCACCGTGGAAAAAGGCATTTTCAGCGGCGTGATCGCGGGCGCCGGGTTGGCCGCGTACGGGCTGTATAGCGGGGTATTGTCACTGTGAGGTTGGCGTATCAACCGCCCTACGACTGGGCGGCGATGCTGGGGTTCTTATCGGTGCGAGCGATTACCGGGTTGGAAACCGTGGTCGCTGGCGTGTACCGACGCAGCATCAGTGTGGCAGGGATACATGGCTGGATCAGCGTCGAACCGGGGGCGGGGGATTGGCTGGAGGTGACGGTCGACTTTCCCGAGCCTGGCGCCATGCCTGAGATCGAGCGGCGCTTGCGCAGGATGTTTGATCTGGATGCCGTGCCTGAGGTAATCAACGCGCAATTGGCGCAGGACCCCCTGATGGCGCAACTGGTTGCGGCCCGTCCTGGCCTGCGGCTGCCTGGCACCTGGGATGGGTTGGAGCTGGCGATTCGTGCGGTGCTGGGTCAGCAGATCACCGTGGTGGCGGCGATTCGCCTGGCGGGCAAGTTGGTGGCGCAGTATGGTCAGGCGCTGTCAACCCCGCACGCCGGTATCACCCACCTGTTTCCGACACCTGAAGTGCTGGCGGCGGCGGACCTGGCCACCCTGGGCATGCCCAAGGCGCGGGGGCGTACCTTGTCTGGTGTGGCCCAGGCGCTGTTGGATGACCCACAGCTTTTCGAACCCAAGGCCAGCCTCCAGGACGGCGTTGCACGGCTGGTTGCGTTGCCGGGGATTGGAGAGTGGACCGCGCAGTACATCGCCATGCGCCAGTTGCGCGAGGTGGATGCATTTGCGTCGGGGGATATCGGGCTGATCAATGCTTTGGCAGCGTTGGAAGGTGGGCCGGTGTCGGCGCGGCAGTTATTGGCGCGGGCCGAGGCGTGGCGGCCGTTGAGGGCGTATGCGGCGCAGCATTTGTGGACGTCGTTGAACCGCGGGGATTGATAGCGACGGTGATGGCCCCATCGCGGGCAAGCCCGGCTCCCACTCTGATCCTGTGGGAGCTGGCTTGCCTGCGATAGCGGTGCCCAGGTCACCACTGAGGCCGGTGTGACCCTAACTCCACCGCCGGTAAATCCCACTGCAACGGCGTGCCACTGATGCTTAGCGGCGCCAGCAGTCGATGGGCCTGGCCCCAGGCTGTCTGCTCCACGACCAGGCCTTGGTCATTAATGTCTTCCTCACGCAATGCCGCTTGCTGTGGCACTTGCCCGGCCTCCACCAGCAACTTCGCCGTGCGCGCCAACGACAAGCGCGCCGAACCGCCGCGTCCGGAGTCCAGGCGCTCGGCCAACGCCCGGATCGCACTGGCGGCCATCAAGTAGCCGGTAGCGTGATCCAGCGCCTGCACCGGCAGCGGCAGCGGTTTATCCGTCTGTTTCCAGGCCATGCCGGCCTCGGCAATCCCGCTGCTCATCTGCACCAGGCTGTCAAAGCCACGACGATTACGCCATGGGCCGCTCCAGCCGTAGGCGTTGAGGCTGACGTCGATCAGGCCGGGGGCGAGGTGCTGCCGTTCGCCAAGGGTATAACCCAGTTGCTCAAGGGCATCGGCGCGGTAACCGTGAAACAGAATGTCGGCGTCCTTGAGCAACGCTTCAAACACCTGCCGGTCGTCGTGGCGCTTTAGATCAAGGCGAGCGCAGCGTTTACCCAGGGTCATTTCCGGGACGACGCCAGGTTCGTTCCAGGTGGGTGAGTCGATGCGCAGTACGTCGGCACCCAAGCCTGCGAGGAAACGACTGGCCACCGGACCGGCCAGCACCCGGGTCAAATCCAGCACCTTGATGCCGGCCAGTGGGCGAGCGGCTGAGCCGAGCCAGGGTGTGTCGATGCCGGGGTCGAAGACCTCGCGCTGAATCAACGCCTCGGCATTTACCGCCAAGCCCTGGGGGTGCTGCTGCCAGGCTTGCCAGCTACGCATCTGCGCCGCACAACCGCCCGCATCGACCACCGCCTGTTCCAGTTCGGCGGCTTTCCAGGTTGCGACTTTGCTCGCCATTGCTGCGCGATCAGCGGCAGGCCCCAGTACCCGCTCGGCCGCTGCACGATGATGGGGCGCGTTGGTGTGCAAGCGAATCCAGCCATCGGCGCTGGCGTAGTCACCCGCTACCGGGTCCCACAAAGGCGGCACTTGCCAACCCACGGGGCGAATCGACGAGGAGAACCACAACGAGGCCAGGCGCCGATCCACGCTGACGCTGGGCAGGCGCCCGGTTTGTTGCTCAATCAACTGCGCGACGGCCTGGCCGGCGGCGCCGATGCTGGCGGCCGCCAGGTCAGTCACGGCAAAGGTCGAAGGCAAGGCACCGGCCTGGGTCTGGGGCAGTGGGGCGTGCGGTAGAGCGAGTGCGGCTTGGATGGGAGTCAGCAGGTCAGTCATCAAAGGCCCTCCGTAAGAGAAGGGCCACTATAGAAGATCATCCCACTGGTATGGCAACCCCAGGGATCAAGGGCAGTTCGATGCTGGCGATAAAACCGCCCTCGGGATGGTTGGCCAGGATCAGGTTGCCGCCATGGCGCTCGGCGGCGCGACGGGCGATGGCCAGGCCCAGGCCATGGCCTTGGGCGGTCTGGCCCGGCGCCCGGTAGAACGGCTCGCCCAATTGGCTCAGGTGCTCGGCTTCAACGCCGGGGCCGTGGTCGCGTACGCTGATCAGAATGCGCCCGCCTTGATGCTGGGCCTGCAATTCAATCGGCTCGCCCACCGGGTTGAAGCGCTGGGCATTGCGCAGCAGGTTGTCCACGGCGCGTTCGATCATGGTCGGCCAGCCTTTAAGCTGTAAATCATTGGCAGTCGTCAGTTGCACCACTTGCTCAGGGGCACTGAGTTGGGCGTCCTTTTGCAGAGCCCTGAGCAACGGGTTTAGATCGATGTCTTCGGCGCTGGCGTTGTCGGCGTCGACCCGTGCCAATACCAGGATCTCGCTGATCAAGGCTTCCAGGCGATCGCATTCGCGGGTCAGGCGTGGCCAGAGTTTTTCCCGTTCTTCGGGGCTGGCGCGTTCGGCCAGGGCCAGGGCGATACGCAAGCGCGCCAGGGGGGAGCGCAGTTCGTGGGAGACGTCGCGCAGCAACTGGCGCTGGCTGCCGATCAGGCTTTGCAGGCGCGCGCCCATGCGGTTGAAGTCGTTGGCCAGCACGCCGAACTCGTCGCGCCGATTGGCCAGTTGCGCCAGGCTGTTCTGTTGATAAGTGGTTTGCCCCAGATCATGCACCGCGCCGCGCAAACGGCTGAGTGGGCGGGTGATGGACAAGGTCACCAGCAGGCTGAACAGGGTCAGCACCACCAGGGTAATCGCCAATGCACTGAGCGGCCACAGCAGGCTGCTGCGGTGCCAGGCGTCCAGCTCCGGGTGAGGAATACGGTAAATCAGCAGATAGGTATCGCCGGTTTTGGCGCTGGTGTACTCGGCGGTCAGGCGCCGCCAGGGCAGGTGGCCGTCCTGGCTGTCGTTCTGGCGGGCTTCGAACGCGGCGGCGCGGCGCGGGAAGGTGCCGCGCACCACCGGGTCGCCGCTTTCGTTAAGCACTTGCACGTCGATGTGGTACTGGCGTTTGCGCTGCTGCAACAAGTCCTGGGCGGCATCTTCGCCCTGGGTTTCGTAGAGCTGCGTCCACTCCTGGGCCAGGTTGTTGAGCCCAGGGTGGCGGCTGAGAATCCAGGCGTCCTGGTTGAGCATGTGCCCAAGCAGGATCGATAACCCGGCAACCAGGGCGATGGCCAGCCAGAAACTCGCCAGGATACGCCAGAACAATGAACGCACAGGAAACCCTCAAACAGGAAAAGCCCAGCGGCGCGAACCACTGGGCTGGGGGTGAAGCTAGGCCATTATTGCGCTTTTTGCGCTTGCTGGGCTTTCCAGGCCTGGAACTCTTTCCATTCGGCGCGGCGCTCGGCTTGCTTCTTGACGATTTCGTCGTACTTCTTCTGCTGGTCGGGCTTGAGCACGGCACGGATATCGGCCTGGGTTTTCTGCTTGCCGGCGGCGATTTCGTCCTGCATGGCTTTCTGGTCAGCGGCCGGGAGTTTGTCCAGGTACTTTTGGGTCAGGTCTTTGCGGGCGTGCCATTGGTCACCCATCAGCTTGCGGATCTGTTCGCGCTGTTCCTTGCTCAAGTCCAGCTGGCTGAACGGGCCGCCTTTGCCACGCGGGCCGTGTTCACCGTGGCTTGGGCCAGCCATCATGCGGCTTTCAGGCCCGCCCATCGGGCCTGGGCCTTCCGGCATTGCCATGGCAACGGTGGGCAGGGCGGTGGCGAACATCAAAGCGATAAGGGTCTTGCGCATGGTGTATCTCCTGTCTCTATTCCGGTGAGTCCGGATGTGAGTAGGTTACGCAGCGCAAGGTCAGCGGCGGTCAGGGGAGGGTAAAGCTTCGGTAAAGACGGGTTTGACAGGAGCTGACAAAACCCTTGAAGGTGATGAAATCAATGGTGGGAGCTGGCTTGCCTGCGATAGCGGTGGGCCAGTTAGCATAACGGTGGACTGACACACCGCTATCGCAGGCAAGCCAGCTCCCACAGGGTTAAGCGGGATGTTTAGAGGCTGTAGTAGTAGCCACGACTACGCAACGCCACGATCCGTGGCCGGCCATCGGGGTGTGGGCCGATCTTTTTGCGCAGGTTGCTGACGTGCATGTCCAGGCTGCGATCGTAGAGGGTCAACTTGCGGCCCAGGGCGATCTGCGCCAGTTCCTGTTTGTCCAGGGGCTCGCCGGGTTGGCGCAGCAGCGCTTCAAGCAGGCGGCTTTCGGAGACGGTGAGGGCGAACTCCTGTTCATCGATGCTGACCACGCCGCGCACCGGGCTGAAGCACAGGTCGCCCAGTTCCAGCTGGGTGGACACCGCGGCTGGGTGGCTGCGGCGTAATACGGCGCGCAGGCGCGCCGTCAGCTCACGCGGGTCGCAGGGCTTGGCCAGGTAGTCGTCGGCGCCCAGTTCCAGGCCGAGGATGCGGTCCAGGGGTTCGCCCCGGGCCGAGAGCATCAGCACCGGCAACTCCGGGTGGTCGTTGCGCAATTGCTTGAGCAGCTCCAGGCCGCTGCCATCGGGCAACATCACGTCGAGCACCACGGCCGCAGGCGCACTGTCGGCCAAGGCTTTACGGGCGCTCAAGCCGTCGTGGCAGGCGCGCACCTGGAAACCTTCCTGGCTCAACCAACTGGTCAGCAGCTCACAGAGCTCCTGGTCATCATCTATCAGTAACAGCTCGCTCATGACTCACTCAATTTAGCCATTGTCGGCGGCGAAGGCCCCACCGGTGACGCCGTGAGCCATTATGAGTACGCCGAAACGATTAGGTTCGACGCAGCCGGGCTCAAGGCAAGACTTGCTTGAACGGCTTGATCACCACATCGGTGTAGACCCCTGCTGCAACGTAAGGGTCAGCCTTGGCCCAGGCCTCGGCGTCGGCCAGGGAAGCGAACTCGGCCACGATCAGGCTTCCGGTGAAACCGGCGTCGCCCGGGTCATTGCTGTCGACGGCCGGGTGCGGGCCGGCCAGTACGATGCGGCCTTCGGCTTGCAGCTGTTTGAGGCGCTCGACATGGGCCGGGCGTACGCTCAGGCGTTTTTCCAGGGAGTTGGCAACGTCGGTGGCAATGATGGCGTAGAGCATGTCAGTCCTCGGTTTTTGGTGTGGTAGCAGCGGTGTCATGCAGGTGACGCGACAGGTAGATACCCTGGCCGATCAAAAACAATACGGTCATGCCCAGGCTGCCGAACACTTTGAAGTCGACCCAGTAGTCCTGGAAGGTAAACGCCACGAACAGGTTGGCGGCGCCGCAGAACAGGAAAAACACGATCCAGGCCACGTTCAGGCGTACCCACACCGGCTCCGGCAAGGTCAGCGCATGGCCCATGATCCGCTTGATCAGCAGGCGGTCACCGATGAAGTGGCTGCCGATGAACACCAGGGCGAACAGCCAGTTCACCACCGGGGCTTTCCATTTAAGGAAGGTTTCGCTGTGGAAGGCCAAGGTCAGGCCGCCGAATACCAGGCAGGCGATAAGGGTGAGCCATTGGCTTTTTTCCAGCTTGCGCTGGGAGATGAAGATGGCGCCGTAGACCAGGATTGAGCTGACGATCAGTACGGCGGTGGCGCTGTAGATGCCCCCGAACGATAACTCGTGGCCGGCGATTTCGATGACCCTGGGGTCGAGTTTGGTAACGATGAAAAACAGCAACAGCGGGATGAAGTCGATGAATTGTTTCACAGTAAGAGCCAGAAGCTGGATGTGGCGGCATAATAACAAACATCCTTGGTTGCGATAGCGCCAGCTGACTTGAGGTTACACACTCCCGTGAATGTTGATTTGCACTGCCACAGCACGGCCTCCGACGGCGCCCTGGCGCCCGCGGTACTGGTTGCGCGTGCGTTTGAAAAAGGCGTGCGAGTTTTGGCATTGACCGACCACGACACCCTCGAGGGTCTCGATGAAGCCCGCCAGGCCGCGCATTCCCTGGGCATGCAGCTGGTCAACGGGGTGGAATTGTCCTGCACCTGGGGCGGCGCCACCATCCATGTACTGGGCTACGGTTTTGATCAAAAGGCCCCGCCCTTGGTGGCGGCGATTGCCCAATTGCACGATGGCCGCTGGCTGCGGTCCGAAGAAATAAGCCGCAAGCTCAGCCTTAAAGGCATGCCGGGTGCCCTCGACGGCGCCCGCGCCATCCAGCAGGAGCTGGGCGACAGCGGCAACGCACCGGCCCGTCCGCACTTTGCCGACTGGATGGTGCGTGAAGGCTATGTGAAGGATCGCGCCGAAGCCTTTCGCAAATGGCTGGGCGCCGGCAAGTTGGGCGACGTGAAGCTGCATTGGCCGACCCTGGAAGACACCGTTCAGACCCTGCGGGCCTCCGGGGCCTGGGTCAGCCTGGCGCATCCCTGGCATTACGATTTCACCCGCAGCAAGCGCCGCAAGCTGATCAGCGACTATATTGGAGCGGGAGGCCACGCCATCGAGGTGGTCAACGGGCATCAACCCGCCGAACAGGTCGGCAGCCTGGCGATCCTTGCCCGCGAATTTGGTCTGCTGGTCAGTGCCGGCAGTGACTTTCATGGCCCAGGCGGCTGGTCCGAGATCGGCGAGTATCGCCAGGTCCCGGAAGATCTGCCGCTGTTGTGGGGGCGATTCAAGCATGACCCCATTATTGCCACCGTCTGAACAGGTAGAGCACGTGAGTCAATTCTTCCAGATTCATCCGGAAAACCCTCAAGCGCGCCTGATCAAGCAGGCCGTAGAGATCATCCGTGCCGGTGGTGTAGTCATCTACCCGACGGATTCGTCATACGCCATTGGCTGCCAGATCGGCGACAAGGGCGCGGTCGAGCGGGTAAGGCGCCTACGCCAGCTGGACGACAAGCACAACTTTGCGCTGATCTGCAGCGACTTGTCCCAGCTTGGGCTGTTTGCGAAGGTCGACACCGGCACCTTCCGTCTGCTCAAGGCCCACACGCCGGGGCCCTACACGTTCATTCTCAACGCCACCCGCGAAGTGCCGCGCCTGTTGCTGCACCCCAAGAAGCGCACCATCGGCCTGCGCGTGCCGGAACACCCGATTGCCCTGGCGCTGCTGGCCGAGTTGGGCGAACCGCTGATGAGCGTGTCGTTGATCCTGCCCGGCGAAACCGAGCCGTTGTACGACCCTTACGAAATGCGCCGATTGCTGGAAAAACACGTCGACCTGATCATCGACGGCGGCTACGGCGGCAATAAGGCCTCCACGGTGATCAACCTGGCCGACGGTGAGCCAGAAGTGGTGCGTGTGGGTTGTGGCGACCCGGCTCCGTTCATGGTCGAGGCCTGAATGTCGGCCGTGGAAACCGCTGACCCCCAGGCCGGCGCCCAGCAGGAACTGCCGTTTGCCATGGTGTACGGCCAGGCGGTCATGGAAATGCCCCTGGACCTGTACATCCCGCCGGACGCCCTGGAGGTGTTCCTTGAAGCCTTCGAAGGCCCGCTGGACTTGCTGCTGTACCTGATCCGCAAGCAGAACATCAATATCCTCGACATCCCGGTGGCAGAAATCACCCGCCAGTACATGGGCTATGTCGAGCTGATGCAGTCGGTGCGCCTGGAACTGGCCGCTGAATACCTGGTGATGGCGGCCATGCTCGCCGAGATCAAGTCGCGCATGCTGCTGCCGCGCTCGGAAACGGTGGAAGCCGAAGAGGATGACCCACGCGCCGAGTTGATCCGCCGCCTGCAGGAGTACGAACGCTTCAAGGCCGCCGCCGAAGGCATCGACGGCCTGAGCCGTGTGGGCCGTGATGTGGTGGTGCCCAAGCTCGACGCCCCCGAGGCGCGCGCGCGCAAGTTACTGCCAGACGTGAGCCTGGAAGAATTGCTGATGTCCATGGCCGAAGTACTGCGCCGTGGCGATATGTTCGAGAGCCACCAGGTCAGCCGTGAAGCGCTGTCCACCCGCGAGCGCATGAGCGATGTGCTGGAACGTCTCAAGGGCGGTGGGTTTGTGCCCTTTGTCGAGTTGTTCACCGCCGAAGAAGGGCGCCTGGGCGTGGTGGTGACCTTTATGGCGATCCTAGAGCTGGTCAAGGAGTCCTTGGTCGAGCTGGTGCAGAATGAGCCTTTTGCGGCTATCCACGTGCGGGCGCGAGCCGAATAACGAGCTGAATCGATGAATCTGACTGAACCCCGCGAACTGGCCCCTTTGCTGGAGGCCTTTCTCCTGGCCTCGGGTAAACCGCAATCTTTGGAGCGCCTGTTCGAGCTTTTTGAAGAAGCCGAACGCCCGGAGCCGCCGGTCTTCAAGAAGGCCTTGGAGATCCTGCGCAAGTCCTGCGAGGGCCGTGCCTTTGAACTGCGCGAAGTGGCGTCGGGTTACCGCCTGCAGATCCGTGAGAAGTTTTCGCCGTGGGTCGGGCGGTTGTGGGAAGAGCGCCCGCAGCGATATTCCCGGGCGATGCTGGAGACCATGGCGCTGATCGCCTATCGCCAGCCCATCACCCGCGGCGAGATCGAAGACGTGCGTGGCGTGGCGGTGAACAGCCATATCGTCAAGACCCTGCTGGAGCGCGAGTGGATTCGCATCGTCGGCTACCGTGATGTGCCGGGCAAACCGGCGATGTTCGCCACCACCAAGGTGTTCCTCGATCACTTCAACCTGAAAAACCTCGACGATCTGCCGCCCCTGGCCGAACTGCGGGAAATGGAAGCCGAGCCGGTGCTCGACTTCGATGACGCGCCGGTGCCGCAAAGCCTGCAGGAACTGGCCGACGCCAGCGCCGAGCCGGAGGAGCCCAAGGACGAGACCAGTTTCCATACGCTGTTGCTGGAACTGGACGACATGGAGCAGGGGATCAAGACCGACTTCGACGATTTGCTGCGTGATGGTGCGGCGGAGCCAGAAACCCAGGTGAACGTTGAATCCGAGCCTGAGGTCGAAGCCGAAGACGATGTGCTTGGCGTGGCCCAGGCCCGGGAAAAGCTCCTGGCCGCCGTCGCCGCCCTCGAACAGCCGCCCCTGAGTGACGAAGAAGACGAAGCCCGGGCGCTGGCCGAGGCCATCGAAAACGAGCGCCGCCAGCTCGAAGACTGACCGGCTCTGACGTTCACCGCGCAACCCATGTTGGAGCTGGCTTGCCTGCGATGCAGACGCCTCGGTCTCTCAGATGCAAGGAGGTGATGCCATCGCAGGCAAGCCAGCTCCCACAGAGGATCGACCATGAGTGCCCTGAAAGACCCGTGCATCAGCATCTGTAAATTCAACGACGACATCTGCGTCGGCTGTGGCCGCAGCAAGCGTGAAATCCGTGCCTGGAAGAAACTCGATAAAGCCGACAAGCGCACGGTATTGGCCGAAGCCGAGCTGCGATTGCTGGCCCTGGGGGCCACCGGTCGGCGGAAAAGCAAATGAGCTGGGCGTTATCGGCTAGTCTGTGATGCGCAACACGCGCCATGCGCGTATGATTCGCGACCCCTTGCCGACCTATTCGGCCAAGGCCCCGCTTTCAATACCCCTCAGGCCATGCCTGAATCGACCCACCGGGAGGTGCTTACGATGAATGACCAAGACCAGAAAGACCAGGAAATCGGCCCAGCAGGCGAAAAACTGCAAAAGGTGCTGGCGCGTATCGGCGTGGGCTCGCGCCGCGACGTCGAAGCCTGGATCACCCAGAAGCGCATCAAGGTCAACGGCGTCGAGGCCACCCTCGGCCAGCGCGTCGACCTGCACGATGCAATCACCATTGATGGCAAGGTCATCAAGCGTGAAGAGGCCGCCGAATCGGTGCGCCGCGTGATCATGTACAACAAGCCCGACGGCGAGATCTGCACCCGTGACGACCCGGAAGGCCGTCCGACCGTGTTCGACAAGATGCCCAAGCCTAAAGAAGGCCGCTGGATCAACATCGGCCGCCTGGACATCAACACCACCGGCTTGCTGATGTTCACCACTGACGGTGAGTTGGCCAACCGCCTGATGCACCCGTCCTACGAGATGGACCGTGAATACGCCGTGCGTGTGCGTGGTGAAGTCGATGACGAGATGATCGAACGCCTCAAGGCGGGCGTGGTGCTCGAAGACGGCCCGGCCAAGTTCACCGACATCAAGCAGGCGCCAGGTGGCGAAGGTTTCAACCACTGGTACCACTGCGTGGTGATGGAAGGCCGTAACCGTGAAGTGCGTCGCCTGTGGGAGTCCCAGGGCCTGGTGGTCAGCCGCCTCAAGCGCGTGCGTTTTGGCCCGGTGTTCCTGAACTCCGACCTGCCGATGGGCCGCTGGCGCGAAATGAGCCAGTACGAAGTCGATATCCTCAGCGCCGAAGTGGGCCTGACGCCGGTTGCCATGCCGCAGATGAACGCCAAGAGCAAAGACAAGCTTGAGCGTATGCAGCGTAAATCGTCGCGCCCGGTGCCACGTACCGAACGTGTTGCCCGCACCCTGCGCCCTGCGCTGGATGCACCGGCCACCGGCGGTCGTATCTCGCGTCAGCCGCACATTGAAGGCGAGCGCCGCCCCACCGCGCCATCGCGTCAAGAAGGCGAGCGTGCGCCACGTACGCCGCGTCCTGCGCCGGCGGGTGGTCGCAGCAACCGTGGTGAATCGGATCGCCCGGCCGACAACGCCAGCACCAAGCGTCCAGCCAAGCCAGCGGCGAACAAGCGCCCTGGCCCGAAACTGGTCGCGGACGAGCCGTCGGGCAAGCGCCGTGGCGCACCGGCCGGTTCCGGCCAGCGCCCTGGTTTTGGTCGCAAGAAGCCGCAGTGATGCGTTAAGCGCTGCACAAAAACGCCAACCCTAGGGTTGGCGTTTTTTTTGCGATCTACCTTTGAAATGCAATCAACTGTGGGAGCTGGCTTGCCTGCGATAGCGGTGGGTCAGCCACCTTTATGCTAACTGACCCACCGCTATCGCGGGCAAGCCCGGCTCCCACAGGGATCTCTATACGTCTGACGGATTTTTAAAAGGCAAAGGCGCCATCAAACACCGGCTTGTCATCCAGCGCCAGCACCCCACTGGCAAAGATCAGGTCCAGGTGATGACTGCCTTTCTGCCCGCCACCCAAGCCCAGGTGCAACCCGCAATGGCGCTCTTCAAACCCGGCATTGCGCGCATACAGGTCCTTGACCCCTTCATTGGTACCAATCCCCAACTCCTCCACACGACGGTTGGACGGGTTGGCATTCAGGTACTTGTTGAAATCATCCGCCAGCCCCGGCACATCACTGGCCACGCTGCAAACGGTGGAGTTTTCGATCCATAACTCCAGCGGCGATTGCAGCACGCCGTATTTGCGTGCAAAGGGGATGGTACTGAGGAAGGTGCCGACAAACCGCACCTGGCCGTTGATGGCTTCGCTGTGGGTGGCGATTTCGCCGGGCGCCAGGTCGTGGTTGCCGACGCCGTTGATATTGGTCCACTTCTTGATGCTGCTCATCGGCGCTTCCAGGCGCGAACCGTGTTTGTCGGTAAAGCTCAGCACGTTGGCCTGGGCCATGCGCCGGATCAGTGTGGCGTTGAGGTCGGCGATGCGTTGGGGCTCGACGCTGAAGGTGTCGTAGAAATAGTCGCCGTAATCCTTGAACAGCAGGGATTTCTTCCAGTGCTCGGCCATCACGCCTTGCAGGGCGCGGATAAAGTCAGGGCCTTCGGCGCGTGGGTTGGGCAGCGTGGAGGAATCGTAGAGAAACAGGTACAGGTCGCAGCTTTGAATGGCCTGGGCCAGGGTGTCGCTGGGCGCCAGGTCCAGGCGTTGCAGTTGGAAGTTGAAGCGGGCGGCGCTGCCGTGGGTGATCGCCTGGGCGATGGCGTCATAGCGCGCGGTGTGGCCCAGCAACACGGTGGGGCGGTTCAGGCCGTTGAGGGCCGGGTGGTGCGCAAGGTAGTAGAGAAAGTGTTCGACGGCGCGGGCCTTGTCCATGACGGGTGTCCTTCTGTGCCTTGGGTAAGGGGGCAGGCGCCGTGCACAGCGCCTGCCGGATGCCTGCCGGGTATTAGAAAGGCCACATCGCAGTGCCAAAAGGCACAACGGCATCGGCTTGCATCATTTCAACGGCGGCCTCATGGGTCGGCGCTTCAAACCAATCGTCGAGTTGCAGTTCGGTTTCCAGGTCGTTTTCCAGTGCTTGCATGGTGTATCTCCTAGAGGACGTTGATTGAGAACGGCTCACCCACGGGCTTCGTGGGCAAGTGCAAAGAACCTAGAAGAGAGTGTTTCGAAATGCAAAAAATTTATTGACACGGTTTCATTTGGATTTTTTCTTCTGTTTTTTGTCGAGTTTTTTTATTCAGGTAAAACAGTGAATTGGCTGAAGCGATTCTTCAGACGTTGCCTACCGACAGAATTCCGTTGAAGGCTGCCAAAGTCTGGCTGTAACGCAGATTTTCCGGGGTGTAACGATAGATTTACGTAACTGCCCTGGCTTTGCTGGGGGGCATGCTGATGTAAGCATTAGCTGACAGATTTGCCTGTGCACTTTCCCGGTGCGTGCCGAAGCTGTCGAGCGGTGTACAATGCGCCGCGTTTTACTGTGACCCCCCCTTGCGTACCCACGCAAAAGGCTAAGACCTCAGGGTTTGATCCCCCTGATCACTCCGCCTGGCCACGAGCCGGACGGGTTCGATTTCGTCACAGATAAAAACAAACAGGTGACGCATGACCATTAGAAAAACGCTGTACTCCTGGTGCCTGCGCTGGGGTTTGAGCGGCGCTGCTTGAGTCGGTAATTCAAGGCAGCAACCTGCATTCAACTCTTCAAACCTTGCGTGAGACCCTTTTCATGAGTGGACCCCATTCTTCTTCAGGCGAGCTGAAACGCGGCCTGAAAAACCGGCATATCCAGTTGATCGCCCTCGGTGGCGCCATCGGCACCGGCCTGTTCCTGGGCTCGGCCGGGGTGCTCAAATCCGCCGGCCCGTCGATGATCCTGGGCTATGCCATCTGCGGCTTTATCGCCTTCATGATCATGCGCCAGCTTGGCGAAATGATTGTCGAGGAGCCGGTCGCCGGCTCCTTCAGCCACTTTGCCCACAAGTACTGGGGCGGTTTCGCCGGCTTCCTGTCGGGCTGGAACTGCTGGATTCTGTACATTCTGGTGGGTATGTCGGAACTGACGGCCGTCGGCAAGTACGTGCACTACTGGTGGCCGGAGATTCCGACCTGGGTCTCGGCGGCGGCGTTCTTCGTGCTGATCAACGCGATCAACCTGGCCAACGTCAAAGTCTTCGGTGAAGCCGAGTTCTGGTTCGCCATCATCAAGGTGGTGGCGATCGTCGGCATGATTGCCCTGGGCAGCTACCTGCTCGTCAGCGGCAGCGGCGGCCCGCAAGCCTCGGTCAGCAACCTGTGGGAGCATGGTGGTTTCTTCCCCCATGGCGTCGGCGGCTTGGTGATGGCCATGGCGATCATCATGTTCTCCTTCGGCGGTCTGGAAATGCTCGGCTTTACCGCTGCCGAAGCCGACCAGCCACGTACCGTGATCCCCAAGGCGATCAATCAGGTGATCTATCGCATCCTGATTTTCTACATCGGTGCCCTGGTGGTACTGCTGTCGCTCACCCCGTGGGACAGCCTGCTGGCGACCCTCAACGCCTCCGGCGATGCCTATAGCGGTAGCCCGTTCGTACAGGTGTTCTCGATGCTGGGCAGTAACACGGCCGCGCATATTCTCAACTTCGTGGTGCTGACGGCCGCGCTGTCGGTGTACAACAGCGGTACCTATTGCAACAGCCGTATGCTCTTGGGCATGGCCGAGCAGGGCGACGCGCCCAAGGCCCTGGCGAAGATCGACAAGCGCGGCGTGCCGGTGCGTTCGATCCTGGCCTCGGCGGCGATCACTCTGGTGGCGGTGCTGATGAACTACCTGATGCCCCATGACGCGCTGGAACTGCTGATGTCGCTGGTGGTGGCCACGTTGGTGATCAACTGGGCGATGATCAGCTTCTCCCACTTCAAGTTCCGCCAGCACATGAACCGCACCGGCCAGGTGCCGCTGTTCAAGGCGCTGTGGTACCCGTATGGCAACATCATCTGTGTAGCGTTTGTGGTGTTTATTTTGGGCACCATGTTGATGATTCCGGGCATTGACCGCTCGGTGTACGCGATCCCGGTGTGGGTGGCGTTCATGGGCGTTTGTTACTGGGTCAAGAACAAGCGGGCGCAGCAGTCCATGGATATGGCGGTCCCCGCGGTGAAGTAAGCGTCAATGTTGTTAAGCAGACCCGGCCTTGTGCCGGGTTTGTTGTTTGAGGGGATGGCCAAGGTGCATTCGCGTATCCTAGGGCTTCTTCCGGAGGACCGTGTTACATGCTGGTGATTTCCAACAACGTACAGCTGCCCGATGCCGAGATCGAGCTGACCGCCATTCGTGCCCAGGGTGCCGGTGGGCAGAACGTCAATAAAGTGTCGAGTGCGGTGCACCTGCGGTTTGATATTCCGGCCTCGTCGTTGCCAGAGTTCTACAAGGAGCGCCTGCTGGCGCTGCGTGACAGCCGCATCACCAGCGAAGGCGTGCTGGTGCTCAAGGCCCAGCAATATCGCACCCAGGAGCAGAACCGCGCCGATGCGCTGGAGCGTCTGGTGGAGTTGATCCAGAGCGCCACCAAGGTCGAGAAAAAGCGTCGTCCGACCAAGCCTACCCTGGGCTCTAAGAAACGCCGCCTGGAGTCCAAGACCAAGCGCGGCAGCATCAAGGCCGGGCGCGGCAAGGTCGACTTCTAGGCGTCGCGTGTTTCGCGGGCCTTGGGCGCCTGCCGGTACAGGTAGACGCTCAGCAGCAAACCGGCGAAAGCGGCGAGGGCGGCGAACAGGAAGATCGAGGCAAAGCCAAAACCTGCCGCCACGGCGCCCGCCAGTGGCCCGGTGATGCCCAGGGACAAATCGATAAACAGCGAATAGGCGCCCACCGCCGAGCCACGGCTGGAGGCCGGCACCAGGTTGACCGCCTCTACCCCCAACGCCGGGAACACCAGGGAAAAGCCGAAGCCGCTCAACGCCGCACCCGCCAACGCCAGCTGGGCATCCGGCGCCAGCCACAGCAACAGCAGGCCCAGCACTTCCACCGACAGGCAAGCGATGGCGACGCGAAACCCGCCAATGCGGTTGATCAAATTACCAAACAGCAAGCGCGCGCCGATAAAGCTGGCACCGAACAGGCTCAAGGCCCACACCGCGTTATCCCAGTGCTGGGTGCTGTAATACAACGTGATAAAGGTGGCGATGGTGCCAAAGCCGATAGAGCCCAATGCCAGCGCGCAACCATGGGGGAGCACGCGGCCCAGTACATTCATGAACGGCAAACGGATGCCGGGCACAATCGGCGCGGCTTGTTTTTTCCAGGCCAACACCACACCCAGTACGGCCAACAGAATGATGCTGACGCCCATGCTCCACAGCCCCAACTGGCTGACCAGCAGCACCCCCAACGGCGCGCCGACCGCCAGCGCGCCGTAGCTGGCGATGCCGTTCCAGGAAATAACCTTGGCCGTGTTCGCGGCGCCGACACGGCCAATGCCCCAGCCAATCGCGCCCGAACCCACCAGGCTTTCGGCGCTGCCCAATACCAGTCGACCGATCAGCAGGCAACCGAGGCTGAAGGCCGGCAGGCTGGAGAACCACGCCGCCAGCAACATGAATACGCCGCTCAAACCGCAGCCCACCAGGCCGATCAGCACGGCGCGCTTGCTGCCCAGGTTGTCGATGATCTTGCCGGCATAGGGGCGGCTCAGCAGGGTAGCCAGGTATTGCACGCTGATTACCAGCCCGGCGATAACGGCGCCATAGCCCAGTTGGCTATGCACATAACCGGGCAATACGGCCAGGGGGATGCCGATATTCAGGTAGCCGATAAAGGTAAACAGCACGATGGAAACGACTTGCAGCGTGACCGCCATAGGGCGCTGGGTATCTGGCATGGGAGAGATCCACTGTCGCAGCAGGTAAAGATAGGCTGCTAATGATACCGGCGCGCAGGCCGGGCAGGGCGGCAAAAATGTAAAACGTCAGATCTAAAGCCGATCAAGCGTGGGCGGGGGCCAGCAATTGGGTGGTCACCAGGGCCGCCAGGGCGTTTTCCTGAGTGCCAAAGCGCTTGAGCAGTGCCGCTTGCTTGTCGGCACTGAGGCGGTTCCAGACTTCGACCATTTGCAAGGCAGCGTCGAGTACGGCGGCGTCCGGCGTGTCGGAAGGGGAAGTGGTCATAGTGAAGGTCTCGGATGATTCAGGCAGTGTGGAAAGCGCTCAAAGGCGCGCTTTCCACACGGTCTGGTACGGCGTCAGTCCCGGCTTTCGCGCTCGACTGGTTTTGCTTCTTTGGCCTCAGGCTGCTTGTCGCTGGCCTGCTGCGGTGTTGGCTGCTCAGTTGGGTGCAGGCTTGGGAAGGGGAGATTAGGTATCTCGTGCATCGTGGTCGCTCCTCGCAAGGTCTGTTTTTTCAATCGCAGGTGATTCCGCGCTCTCAAAAAGCCTTGGCAGGATACAGCACCGTAAATGACAAAAAGACTTTTATCTCGACTGTCTCGCCCATTTTTCTCCTAAAAGACTGTAGGAGCGAGCTTGCTCGCGAAAAGCGTCAACGATAACTCGGTGCGTCAGGTAGCCAGCGGTGTCTGTGGGCGCTTCGCGAGCGAGCTCGCTCCTACAAGGGGCAAGTCTTAGAACGGCACCTTGCCGAGGATCATGTCGCGGTACATCACAAAGTCGCCCAGCAAACTGTAAAACGGGTGCTGAAAGGTGGCGGGGCGGTTCTTTTCGAAGAAGAAGTGGCCTATCCAGGCAAAGCTGTAGCCCGCGAGCGGCAAGGCCAGCAGCAGGACCAATGAGCCTCTGCCGATGGCATAGGCGAGAATGCCGATCACCAGGGTGGTGCCGATAAAGTGCAGGCGTCGACAGGTGCTGTTGCCATGCTCGGCGAGGTAGTACGGGTAGAACTCGGCAAAACTGTTGAATTTCTTGATGTTTTCCACGGTGACCGGCCCTCTGGTTGTTGTGCCGCCAACGGGTGCGCGGCGGGGAGCTTATTTGAGTCTAGAGTGAACAGTGCTAACAGCCAGTGACAATAGATGCCACTTTAGTATCCTTGGCTTCCTGGCTGCCGTTTGAGCCTGCTTTCAATAAGAAGACGCCATGAGCGAACGAACAACTTCTGCAAGCTGGGCGATGGGCATCGTCAAGGCGCTGGAAATGGATGGCCTGGATTGCAGGGCCTTGTTCAAGCAGTTGGGCCTGGATTATGCGTCCCTCACTGACCCCGATGCGCGCTTCCCGCAAGACGCCATGACCCGCCTGTGGCAGCGTGCGGTGGAGGTGTCGGGCAACCCGGCGATTGGCCTGAACATGGGCAAGGTGGTACGGCCTGCCTCGTTTCATGTTGCCGGTTATGCGTTGATGTCCAGCAACACCCTGGCCGAAGGCTTTATGCGCTTGGTGCGCTACCAGCGCATCATCGCCGAAAGCGCTGACTTGAGTTTCCGACTTTTACCCGAAGGCTATGCGTTGATTCTGACGGTGCATGGCGATCATCTGCCGCCCACCCGTCAAAGCGCCGAGGCCTCGCTGGCCAGCGCTCTGGCCCTGTGCGGCTGGCTTACCGGGCGCACCCTGCAACCGCGCAAAGTGCTGCTGCAAGGCGACCAGCCGGCGGACTTGGCGCCCTACCAACACGCCTTCCACGCGCCTTTGCAATTCAATGCACCCTATGACGCGTTGATTTTCGAGCAGGCCGACATGGAGGCGCCGCTGCCCACAGCCAATGAAGCCATGGCGCTGTTGCATGATCGCTTTGCCGGAGAATACCTGGCGCGTTTTTCCGAAAGCCGCGTGACCCACAAGGCGCGTCAGGTGCTGTGCCGCCTGCTGCCCCAGGGCGAACCCAAGCGCGAAGCGGTGGCCCAGACGTTGCACCTGTCCCAGCGCACCTTGCAGCGGCGGCTACAGGAGGAGGGCACCAGCTTCCAGGCCTTGCTCGATGACACCCGGCGCGAACTGGCCGAGCAGTACCTGGCACAACCCAATATGACCTTGCTGGAAATCGCCTACCTGCTGGGGTTTGCCGACCCGAGTAACTTTTTCCGCGCCTTTCGCCGCTGGTTCGATGCCACGCCCGGCGAATACCGGGCGCGGTTGCAGCAAATGTCGACCGTCAGTGACGCCAGAACGCCGGAATGCACAACACAAACACGGTGATGATCTCCAGGCGTCCCAGCAACATGCCCAGGGACAGGATCCACTTGGCGGCATCCGGCAGGGTGGCGAAATTGCCGGCCGGGCCGATGGTTTCGCCCAGGCCGGGGCCCACGCCGGATACGGTACTGGCGGCGCCGGTCAACGCGGTCATCCAGTCAACGCCCAGCAGTGACAGGGCCAGGGCGATCATGCAGATGGTGATGGCGAAGAAAAACGAAAAAGTCAGGATCGAGCGCACGATCTCCTCATCGAGGCGATGGCCGTTGTACTTCTGCTTGATCACCGCGCGTGGATGAATCAACTGATTCAAGTTGGCCTTGAGCAGGATGTAGGCCACCTGGAAACGGAAGATTTTGATACCGCCTGCGGTGGAGCCCGAGCAGCCGCCGATAAAGCCCAGGTAGAAAAACAGCATCAGTGAGAAGTTGCCCCACAGGCTGTAGTCCCCCAGTGCAAAGCCGGTGGTGGTCACCACCGATGTCACGTTCAGCGCCACATGACGCAAGGCATCGAGCCAATGCAGGTTGGTGGTCCACCAGTACCAGGTGCCGAGTACCAGCCAGGTCACCAGCAACAGGCCGAGCAAGCCTTGCACTTGCTGGTCCTTGATCAGCGCCCGACGGTTGCCGCGCAACGTGGCCACATACAAGGCGAACGGCAAGCTGCCAAGGATCATCACCACCACCGCGACCCAGTGCACCGCCGGTTGTTTCCAATGGGCCAGGGACTCGTCCGAGGTGGAAAACCCACCGGTGGAGATCGCCGACATGGCATGGTTGATCGCATCGAACACGCCCATTCCGGCCCACCAGAAGGCCAGGCTGCCGAAGATGGTGATGCCCACATACGCCGCCACGATCAGGCGCGCCACCATATGCGAGCGAGGCATGACTTTTTCCGAGCGGTCCGAAGATTCGGTCTGGAACAGGCGCATGCCACCAATGCGCAGCAGCGGCAGGATCGCCACCGCCATGCCGATAAAGCCGATACCGCCGAGCCAGTGCAAAAGCGAACGCCACATCAAAATGCCTGGCGACATGCTGTCCAGCCCGCTCAACACGGTGGAGCCTGTGGCGGTGATGCCGGACATGCTTTCGAAGAACGAGTCGGTGTAGCTGATGTGCTGGGTCAGCAAAAAGGGCAGGGCGGCGAAGATGCACACCACTACCCAGCTGCTGACCGTGAGCAAGTACATGTCCCTGGGGCGCAGGTGCACGTGCTCGGGGCGGCCAGGGATGACCAGCGCCAACCCGGCGATAAAGGTGATCAGGCTGGCCCACAGGAACGAGGGGAGGTCGCTGGTGCGTTCGAAGATCACCAGGGTCGCCATCGGGATCACCATGGCGACCGCAAGGGTGATCAGGAAGATGCCGATGATGAAACCGATGATACGCAGGGTCGGCAACGCCATGAAGTTCGCTCGGGTGATTGGGCAGAGGCGCCATTCTACCTGTGGTGCAGGTCTTGTAAACCAAGGGCTACGGTGGCTTGGGGTCTACACAACTTCGCAGCGACGCTGAAGCTGTGGCGAGGGAGCTTGCTCCCGTGACGACCTACCCACTGGCGCCTATTTACCTGATACATCACGATCCAAATGTGGGAGCTGGCTTGCCTGCGAAGGTATCGACTCGGTGTGCCCGAATCACCGAGTTGTCTGGATCGCAGGCAAGCCAGCTCCCACAGAGATAGGTGCAGCAGTTATTGCGCGCATAAAAAAGGCGACCCGCAGGTCGCCTCTTTCAACTGCGCTTGATCAGAACTCGTGATCAGCGCTGTCCGGGTTCAGGTCGCTGATGCCCAGCTTGCCGGCAGCGGCTTCGATCGAACCGGTCTGCTTGACCAGGGCGGCGATCGAGTCACGCACGATCTGGTTGCCCTTTTCATTGTCCGCGGCGATCAACTGGTCGTAATGCTCACCGTTGTTGGCGTGATCAACCATCACCTGGATCTTCGCTTCGGTGGCCGCCAGGTCAGCCTTGAGGGCTGCATCGGCTGCCGGGTCGGCCTTGGCCACCAGGGACGACAGGCTGGCGCCGGTCAGCTTGGTGCCGTCAACACGGGTGTATTCGCCCAGGTAGACGTTACGGATGCCCTTGGCGTCGTAGAAGTGCGAGTAATGGGTGTTGTCGCTGAAGCAGTCCTGTTCGTCTTCCGGCGAGTTGGCTTCCAGAGACACCTTCATGCGCTCCCCGGCGAGCTCGCCCAGGGACAGGCTGCCCATGCCGAACAGCATTTTACGCAGGCCGTCGGTGCCCGGTTCCGACTCCAGGGTGGCGCGGTAGTTGTCTTCGACGTTGGGCTTCCAGTTGTCGACCATTTCCTGCAGGTCGCTGACCAGCAGTTGGGTGACCGCACGCAGGTAAGTGCGGCGACGCTCGTTGTGGCCGCCGGTTGCACCGTCTCCGGTCATGTAGTCCGACGCCGGGCGGTTGCCCGCGCCTGGGCCGGTGCTGTTGAGGTCCTGGCCCCACAGCAGGAATTCGATGGCGTGGTAGCCGGTGGCGACGTTCGCTTCGGAACCGCCCAGTTCATTGAGGCTGGCGAGTTTTTCCGGGGTGATGTCCTTGACGTCGACCTTGTCTTCGCCCACCTGGATCTCGTTATTGGCGATGATGTTGGCGTTGGCACCTGGGTTACCCAGTGCGTGTTCGTAGGACTTGTCGACGTAGTCGATCAGACCTTCGTCCAGGGGCCAGGCGTTAACCTGGCCTTCCCAGTCGTCGATGATGGTGTTGCCGAAGCGGAACACTTCGCTCTGCAGGTAGGGTACGCGCGCGGCGATCCAGGCGGTACGGGCCGCTTTCAGGGTTTCGTCGTTCGGGTTGGCGAGGAAGGTGTCGATTGCGGTCTGCAGGGTTTTTGCGGTGGATTCGGCATCGCTGTACACCGCAAACACCATGTCTGCGTAGTGCGCGACCACGGCCTTGGCGGCCGCTTCGTCGACCTGGCCTGCCGGGGCAGCCGCCGGTGCGGTAGTGCTGGCGGCAGCGGGTGCCTGGGGCGCGGCGGCCTTGTCTTTACCTTCGCCGCAACCGGCGAGAGAAATGGCAATGGCCAGCAGACTGGCGGTGGCCAGGGGCATACGAATCATGGCGAACATCCTGCTTCGGTTGTTGAAAGGGCGCGCGGGGAGCGCAAACGCTGCGACATAATGCGAAAGATTTGCATTTTGTGTAAAGGCTTATACGCGGGAAATATTGAGTATCGAAGTGTAAATTCAAAGACTCACGGCGTTATTGCGCTCGGCCTGCTTCAAATAAGCCGTCAACTCCCGGGCCTGCAGCGGTTTGCTGTAGTGATAACCCTGCCCCTCATGGCACCCCTCGGAGATGACATAGGCCTCCTGTTCGGCAGTCTCCACTCCTTCGGCAATCACCTGCATGCCCAGGCTTTTGCCCAGTTGGATAATGGCACGCACGATGGTTGCGTCATCGTCGTCGTCCTGCAGGTCCTGGACGAAGCTCTTGTCGATCTTGATCTTGTCCAGGGGCAGGCTTTTGAGGTAACTCAGGGATGAGTAGCCAGTGCCGAAGTCATCAATGGCGATCAGCGCCCCGGAGCGGCGCAGGCTCAACAGGTGCTGGGCGGCGGTGCTGATGTCTTCCATCAGGCCGGTCTCGGTCACTTCCAGCTCCAGGCTGCGCGGCGGCAGGCGATAGATCTGCATCAGGTTGTTGACCACCCGCGGCAACTCGGTGTGGTGCAGTTGCACCGTGGACAGGTTGACGGCCATGCGCAGCGCCGTGAAGCCCTGGTCATGCCATTCGCGCAGTTGCCGGCACGCCTGGTCCAGCACCCATTCGCCAATGGGAATAATGGTGCCGTTCTGTTCCGCCAGCGGGATAAACAAATCCGGCGGTACCAGCCCGTGCTCAGGGTGTTGCCAGCGTAGCAGGGCTTCCACGCCCACCACCTGATGGTCGCGGTAACTGATTTGCGGTTGGTACACCAGGTGCAACTGCTCGCGGCTCAGCGCATCGCGCAGGTCTTTCTCCAATTCACGGCGCCGGCGCATTTCGCTGTCGACGCTGGCGATATAAAACTGATAACGGTTGCGCGAGCGGCTCTTGGCCAGGGTCATGGTTTGCTCGGCTTTTTGCAGCAACTTCTCGGTGCTGTCGCCATCCTCCGGGAACAGCGTAATGCCAATGGTGGCGCGTAGGCGGATCAGGTCGTGGTCGAGGGCGAATTCAGCCTCCAGGTCATCGAGAATACTTTGCGCCAGTTCGGCGGCTTCGTAGGGCTGGTCGATATCGGCTTGCACCAGGGCGAACTGGTCACCGCCCAGACGGGCGAGCGTACCCAGGCGGCCGCTGTGGGCGCGCAGACGGTCGGCCAGGGCCAGCAGCAGTTTGTCGCCGGCCTGGTAGGTGAACTGCTCGTTGACGCTCTTGAAGTCATCCAGCCCCACGCACAACACCGCGACACGGCGTTGCCGGCGTCCGGCGTCCGTGAGGATCTTGTCCAGTTGCGCCTGCAACTTCTGGCGGTTCGGCAGGCCGGTCAGGAAGTCGTATTGGGCCATGCGCAACAGGCTCGACTCGGCCTCGTGGCGCAAGTGGGTATTGCGCTCGATGGATTCGAGCAATTGGTTGGCGGTGTTTATCCACTGCCCCAGTTCGTTGCGTTCGTGGCCCTTGAGCTGAGGGATCTTGTGCTCGCTGGGACGGTCCGGGTTGATCGAGGTCAGGTGCCCGATCATCCGCGACAGCGGTTTGGTCAGCATCCAGTGATACACCAGGTACAACACCAGCCCCATGACCAGGGCGCGCAATACGCCCGAGATAAAGATGATGACCGAGCTGACCAGGAAACTTCGGCCGTAGGTGGCGGTGTCGAGGGTGATGCTGAGGTCGCCGTAGTATTCGCTATAGGGGCCCTTGCCCACCAACGAAGTGGTAAAGGAGCGTTCCTGGCCAAGAATCAGATCGGTCAACCAGCGGCTGGGGGACTGCTGTAAAGGGCGGTTTTTTTCCGCCAGCATGGTCTCGTTGGGGTGGCCGATAGAAGCCATGCGCACAGCGTCGTCCTGGAACAGACCTTCGATCACCTGCATGCCCATCTCGCGATCCAGGCTGTACACGGCCTGGGTCGAGGGGTCGCGAAACATGTCGAGAATGCGCTGGGCATCGCCTGCCACGGCCTGGCGCGTTTTGTAGGCATCAAAAACGATCTGCGCCGCGCTCAGTGCCACACCCACGATCAAGGCCGACAGCAGCACAACCCGTAGCAACTTCACCGACAAGCTGTTCTTGAGTTCCAGCTTCAAAGGGGGCATTCCTTGTCTCATGCGGGTGGCCGTCAATATGCCATGAGTATTGGCAATCTGGTGATGGCAGTCAAAGGGACATTGGGGCCTTGGCTTAATTGAGGTTTGGGCTGGATAAACGCAGGTAGGCGCCCGCTGATGTTCGGGCTTGTCATAAACAGGAAAGGGTAGAGTGCAGCAGCGGAGAAGGCGGAGGCTATCCGCCTTCGAGTTGGCGACGATTTAAGAAAAATCGATCTGGCCCTGAGGCTGTTGCTGTTCCCCACCGATTTTCGAGCCTTCATTGACCATGTCCAGGGCTTTGTTTGCCAAGTCCATTGCGCCTTTTGCCAGGTCCAGCCCTTTATCAGCAATACCCGCTACCACTGGGACCGCACCTGCAACCCCTGCTGCCATCGAAATAGGATCCATCGTCATGCTCCACATTGATTCAGGAGGGTTATTCCTCCTGACGTTTGTGTGGTCAATTGTTACGGTTGAGTTCCGGTATCTCTGCGCTGTCAGCCTGGCGCGCATAAAAAAGCCCGGCAATCGCCGGGCTCTTTCTACTGCAAGCGTTACTTAGGCAGTGAAGGTCTTGCCTTCGAACTGCTCAGCCACGAACTTCCAGTTGACCAGGTTCCAGAACGCTTCCACATACTTTGGACGCACGTTGCGGTAGTCGATGTAGTAGGCGTGTTCCCAGACGTCGCAGGTCAGCAGCGGGGTGTCGCCGTTGGTCAGCGGGTTGCCGGCGCCGATGGTGCTGGCCAGGGCCAGGGAACCGTCAGCCTTTTTCACCAGCCAGCCCCAACCGGAACCGAAGGTGCCGACCGAAGTCTTGGTGAACTCTTCCTTGAACTTGTCGAACGAACCGAACGCAGCGTTGATGGCTTCAGCCAGCGCGCCGGTTGGTTGGCCGCCGGCGTTTGGCGCCAGGCAGTTCCAGTAGAAGGTGTGGTTCCAGACCTGAGCGGCGTTGTTGAAGATGCCGCCCGAGGAAGACTTGACGATCTCTTCCAGGGTCTTGCCTTCGAACTCGGTGCCAGGCACCAGGTTGTTCAGGTTCACGACATAGGTGTTGTGGTGCTTGTCGTGGTGGTATTCCAAGGTTTCCTTGGAGATGTGCGGCTGCAGGGCATCGTGTGCGTAGGGCAGCGGCGGCAATTCGAAAGCCATGATGATTCTCCTAATCAGGTCAGTTGCGGTGAGCGCAAGGCCGATCACGGGCGGCCAAACATGCGCCGGGGAGTTTGTACTCTTTGCGGCGCAGGGGGCCGATCATAGCACCGGGGGTGCGGCATAACCACGCAACAACTGTGTGGGATAGAGGTTCCAGCACGTTTTGGAATATTCGTCAGGCGCTGATCAGTTGATAGGCCACAGAGAACATCATCGCGGCGACCAGCAGGTCCAGCAGGCGCCAGGTGGCCGGGCGTGCCAGCCAGGGTGCCAGCCATGCCGCACCCAGCGCCAGGGTGGCGAACCACAGGAATGAAGCACTGGCCGCACCGGCTACGTAGGCACCCGGTTCGGTTTGTTGCGCGCCCAGGGAGCCGATCAGCAGGACGGTGTCCAAGTAAACGTGGGGGTTGAGCAAGGTGACCGCCAGGGCGCTCAGCAATACGGCGCGCAATGAGCGCGTCTTGAGGCTGTCGCTTTGGTCCAGGCTCTGTTTCGAGCAGGCCCTGCGCAGCGCGCACGCGCCGTACCAGAGCAAGAACGCAGCGCCGCCCCAGCGTGCCACCGCCAGCAGTATCGGGCTCTGCGCCAGCACGGTGGCCAGCCCGAATACCCCGGCGGCCACTAACAGTGCGTCGCAGATCACACACAACGCCGCCACGGGTAAGTGATGTTCGCGGCGCAGACTTTGGGCGAGTACGAATGCATTTTGGCTGCCGATTGCCATGATCAACCCGAGGGCCACCAGCAAACCGTTCATATAGCTTTGCCACATAGAAGGAGATCCTTGTTGATGCTCAAACGATGCTGGCTATGGTGCCGCTCAAGGTTGTATAAGAAAAACCAATATTGCTGATCGCTCATTAGAGAAACTGATGTTCGACTATAAATTGCTTTCTGCCCTGGCGGCGGTGGTGGAACAAGCCGGCTTTGAGCGCGGTGCCCAGGTGTTGGGGCTGTCGCAGTCAGCCATCTCCCAACGCATCAAGCTATTGGAGGCGCGCATCGGCCAGCCGGTGTTGATACGGGCCTCGCCGCCAACGCCCACCGATATCGGCCGGCGCCTGCTCAACCATGTGCAGCAGGTGCGTTTGCTGGAGCGTGACCTGCAAAGCCAGGTACCGGCCCTGGACGAGGAGGGTATGCCCGAGCGTCTGCGCATTGCCCTGAATGCCGACAGCCTCGCCACCTGGTGGGCCGAGGCGGTCAGCGACTTCTGCGCCGAACAGCATTTGCTGCTGGACCTGGTGGTCGAAGACCAGACCGTGGGCCTCAAACGCATGCGCGCCGGTGAAGTGGCGGCCTGCATTTGTGCCAGCGAACGTCCCGTGGCCGGGGCTCGCAGCCTGTTGCTGGGCGCCATGCGTTATCGGGCGCTGGCCAGCCCGGCCTTTCTGGCGCGGCATTTTCCTGGAGGTGTGCGGGCCGACCAATTGGCGCGCACGCCTGCGCTGGTGTTCGGCCCGGATGATTTCCTGCAGCACCGCTACCTGGCGTCCCTAGGCGTGGACGGTGGTTTCGAACACCATCTATGCCCGTCATCCGAAGGATTTATCCGCCTGACGGAAGCCGGCTTGGGTTGGGGCCTGGTGCCTGAATTACAGGTGCGTGACCAGTTGGAAACCGGCGTATTGGTCGAGTTATTGCCAGATAAGCCCATCGATGTGCCGCTGTACTGGCATCATTGGCGCAGTGGCGGGCAACTGTTGGGCTTGTTGACCGACCATCTGGCCGATGTGTGTGGCCATTGGTTGGTGCCGTTGGAGTGATAGCGCGCGTCAAGGCAACAGCGATGAAAAACGAAAGAACACGGAGTACTACATGAAAATTCTGGTCACCGGCGCAAGCGGCTTCATCGGCGGGCGCTTTGCGCGCTTCGCCCTTGAACAGGGCCTGGACGTGCGGGTCAACGGGCGGCGCGCCGAGGGTGTGGAGCACCTGGTACGGCGTGGTGCCGAGTTTATCCAGGGTGACTTGAATGACGCCGACCTGGTGCGCGACCTGTGCCGCGATGTCGAAGCCGTGGTGCATTGCGCCGGCGCCGTCGGGCTGTGGGGCAAGTACCAGGACTTCCACCAGAACAATGTGCTGGTCACCGAAAACGTCGTCGAGGCCTGCCTGAAACAGCGCGTCGGGCGCCTGGTGCACCTGTCGTCGCCGTCGATCTACTTTGACGGTCGCGACCATCTGGGGCTCACCGAAGAACAAGTGCCCAAGCGTTTCAAGCATCCCTATGCCGCTACCAAGTACCTGGCTGAGCAGAAGGTCTTTGGCGCTCAGGAGTTCGGCCTGCAAGTGATCGCCCTGCGCCCGCGCTTTGTCACCGGGGCCGGCGATATGAGCATCTTCCCGCGCCTGCTGAAAATGCAGCGCAAGAACCGCCTGGCGATCGTCGGCGACGGCTTGAACAAAGTCGACTTCACCAGCGTGCATAACCTTAACGAGGCGCTGCTCAGCAGTTTGCTCGCCACCGGCTCTGCGCTGGGCAAAGCCTACAACATCAGCAACGGCGCACCGGTGCCGATCTGGGATGTGGTGAACTACGTGATGCGGCAAATGGAGCTGCCTCAGGTGACCCGTTACCGCTCCTACGGTGTGTCTTACAGCGTGGCAGCCTTGAATGAAGCCTTCTGCGCGATATGGCCGGGGCGGCCGGAACCGGCGTTGTCGCGCCTGGGCATGCAGGTGATGAACAAAGATTTCACCCTCGACATCAGCCGCGCCAGGCATTATCTCGACTACGAGCCCAAGGTCAGCCTGTGGGCCGCGCTCGACGAGTTCTGCAGCTGGTGGAAAGCCCAGGACCCGGGCCGCCAATAAGCTCATAAGCAGCAACACTTCGGGAACCCAATTGCAGGTTCCGAGTCGATCCATGCGCCGGGAGTGCGGTTTATACTCCTGCCGCTCGGCCTTGCAGCCAGCCATCTCATTGATTCAGGGTAGATTCATGCGTAACGATGCTAAAGACGACTTCGACAACGTTCCCAGCCTGCGGGCCGATACTGGGGATGACGATGATTTCGTGCCGACCGCCGCGACGTCGGTGCGTTCGCGAACGACGCCCGTGGTCAAGGTCAAGAGCGCCAGCACCGGGCCGTTGTGGGCATTGGTTGGCGCGCTGTTGATCGCCTTCGCGGGCCTGGCCTGGTGGAGCTTTCAGCAGATCTCCCTGATGGGCCAGCAGTTGGTCGCCACCCAGGAGAGTTTTGCCCGTATCAGCGAAGAAGCGGCGGGGCGCCTGCAGGCGATCTCCGGCAAGGTCGTGGCCAGCGAAGCCAATGTGAACAACGGCAGCGAAGCCTTGAAACTGCAGATCAAGCAGCTGGAAGCCCAGTTGCAGGAGCAGGGCAAGCAACAGTTGGGCGTCGCGGGGCAGGCCTCCGAACTGGACACCCGCCTGGCCCAGATGAGTGCCAGCACCACCGAACTGACAGCGGCCAATACCAAGCTGCAAGGCCAGGTGCAGGCCCTCACTGACGCGGTCGCCAGCCTCACGGCAGCACAGGCCGAGGTCAAGGGCCTGGCCACCGATGTGGCCGCCTTGAAGAAACAAGGCAACCCGAGTGCGGCCATCGCCCGTCTCGAGCAAGACCTGCTGGTACTCAAGAGCGCCCAGGAAAACCAGCCGGTCAACGTCGACGCGCCGACCAACAAGGAATTCGACGTGTTCCGTATCCAGACCACGCGCAATATCACCACCTTGCAAAGCCAGGTGCAGAACTTGAATCAGCGCCTTAATGCGCCGGCTGCGGCCACACCACTGGGCCAATGAACGCAAATCGTCCTCTGTAGGAGCGAGCTTGCTCGCGAAAAACGTTAACGATCACGCGGGTTTCCTGGATAAGCGCGGCGCTTGTTGGCTTTTCGCGAGCAAGCTCGCTCCTACATTAGGATTAGGCTGTTGATTGTCACCATTTTGTGACATTTACCATCCCTTTCGTTACTTGCCCATCCCACGCCCTTGTTTAGACTCCGGTCATCCCAAAAAAACAATAAGGGCCACCCATGACCACCCATCCACTGCCTGCCAGCAGTTGGCTGAATGCACCTGCCCATCACGCCTGGCTCGCCGCCGAAGGCCAGCGGCTGCTGGCGTTCGCCAAGGCATCGCGCCTGCCGGACGGTTTCGGCAACCTTGACGATAAAGGCCAGTTGCCGGCCAATGCCCGCGCCGAAACCATGAACACCGCGCGCATGACCCACAGCTTTGCCATGGCCCATGCCATGGGGTTGCCGGGTTATGCCGAGTTGGTGGCGCACGGTGTGGCGGCGCTCAGCGGCCCTCTGCGCGACAGCGAGCACGGTGGCTGGTTCGCCGCGCCCCATGCGGTTGATGGCAATACCGGTAAGGCGGCCTACCTGCACGCCTTCGTGGCCCTCGCTGCCAGCTCTGCCGTGGTGGCCGGCGCGCCGGGTGCGCGCACATTAATGAACGACGCTATCCATATCATCGACCAGTTCTTCTGGAGCGAAGAGGAGGGCGTCATGCTCGAATCCTTCGCTGGGGACTGGAGCGGCGTCGAAGCCTATCGTGGTGCCAACAGCAACATGCACGCCACTGAAGCCTTCCTGGCGTTGGCCGATGTCAGCGGTGATACATGCTGGCTGGACCGCGCGCTGCGCATTGTCGAGCGAGTGATCCACACCCACGCCGTCGGCAACCAGTTCATGGTGATCGAGCATTTCGACGCGCAGTGGAAGCCCTTGCTCGGTTACAACCAAGACAACCCCGCCGATGGCTTTCGCCCTTACGGCATCACACCCGGCCATGGTTTTGAATGGGCGCGGTTGCTGCTGCACCTGGAAGCTGCACGCCTCAAGGCCAAGCTGGCCACGCCGGACTGGCTGGTGAGCGACGCCAAAGGCCTGTTCGCCAGTGCCTGCGAGTACGCCTGGGCGGTGGATGGTGCGCCGGGCCTTGTCTACACTTTGGATTGGAACCAGCGCCCGGTGGTACGCGAGCGCCTGCACTGGACCCATGCTGAAGCCAGCGCCGCCGCTCAAGCGCTGCTCAAACGTAGCGGCGAGCTTCATTACGAAACCTGGTACCGGCGCTTCTGGGAATTTTGCGAAACCCACTTCATCGACCGGCTCCAGGGCAGTTGGCATCACGAACTCAGCCCGCACAACCAACCCAGCAGCAAAATCTGGGGCGGCAAACCTGACCTGTACCATGCCTGGCAAGCGGTTGTGCTGCCTGCACTGCCCTTGGCACCCAGCTTGGCCAGTGCATTGGGCAGTGGATGCTATGTCACCAAGTGGTGACATTTGCGCGTCCCTTTGTTACCTGTGCCCCGAAAATCCATGTTTAAACTCCGTGCAGCGCAAGCTCTAGACTTGCATGCATAACAACAAGAAAAGGTACTCAGATGAACGCGATTAATCGCCTCGCCGTCGCTATTTCCATTGCCTCGTTGTTCCCCCTCAGTGCATTTGCCGCCGACTCCAAAGGTACGGTGGAAGTGGTGCATTGGTGGACCTCCGGCGGTGAAAAAGCGGCTGTGGATGTCCTGAAGGCCCAAGTTGAGAAAGACGGCTTCACCTGGAAAGACGGTGCTGTAGCAGGCGGCGGTGGCGCCACTGCCATGACCGTGCTCAAAAGCCGCGCGGTCGCCGGCAACCCGCCAGGCGTTGCCCAGATCAAAGGCCCTGACATCCAGGAGTGGGCGTCGACTGGCCTGCTCGACACCGACGTGCTCAAAGACGTCGCCAAAGAAGAAAAGTGGGATTCGCTGCTCGACAAGAAAGTCTCCGACACCGTGAAATACGACGGTGACTACGTCGCCGTGCCGGTGAACATCCACCGCGTGAACTGGCTGTGGATCAACCCGGAAGTCTTCAAGAAAGCCGGCATCACCAAGAACCCAACCACCCTCGAAGAATTCTACGCAGCGGGCGACAAGCTCAAGGCTGCAGGCTTCATTGCGCTCGCCCACGGCGGTCAGCCTTGGCAGGACAGCACCGTGTTCGAAGCGGTTGTGCTTTCGGTAATGGGCGCTGATGGCTACAAGAAAGCCCTGGTCGACCTGGATAACGGCGCATTGACCGGCCCGGAAATGGTCAAGGCCCTCACCGAGCTGAAGAAAGTCGCGACCTATATGGACGTCGACGGCAAGGGCCAGGACTGGAACCTGGAAGCGGGCAAGGTCATCAATGGCAAGGCCGGCATGCAGATCATGGGTGACTGGGCCAAGTCCGAATGGACCGCCGCCAAGAAAGTCGCCGGCAAGGATTATGAGTGCGTAGCGTTCCCGGGCACCGACAAAGCCTTCACCTACAACATCGACTCCCTGGCGGTGTTCAAGCAGAAAGACAAAGGCACTGCCGCGGGTCAGCAGGACATCGCCAAAGTCGTGCTGGGTGAAAACTTCCAGAAGGTGTTCAGCATCAACAAGGGCTCGATCCCTGTGCGTAACGACATGCTGACCAAGATGGAATCCTACGGCTTTGATTCTTGCGCCCAGACCGCCGCGAAGGACTTTTTGGCCGACGCCAAGACTGGCGGTCTGCAGCCAAGCATGGCCCACAACATGGCCACGACCCTGGCGGTACAGGGTGCGTTCTTTGATGTCGTGACCAACTTTATCAACGACCCGAAAGCCGACCCGGCCGACACGGCCAAGAAGCTTGGCGCGGCGATCAAGTCGGCCAAGTAACACAGCCACTGTAGGAGCGAGCTTGCTCGCGAAAAACTCAAGGTCACCGCGTTCATCCTGTATGCACGCGTTATCGTTGAAGTCCTTCGCGAGCAAGCTCGCTCCTACAGGGTTCGGTTCAGCTGCTAGTCCTTTTTCCCTGTACTGGATTTTCCCATGAGTTCTGTTGCTGTGTTCAGCAAGGCCTCGCCATTCGATGTGTTGCAGCGCTGGCTCCCTAAACTGGTGCTGGCGCCGAGCATGTTCATCGTGCTGGTGGGCTTTTATGGCTACATCCTGTGGACGTTCGTGCTGTCGTTCACCACCTCGACCTTCCTGCCCAGCTACAAATGGGCGGGCCTGGCGCAGTATCAGCGGCTGTTCGATAACGACCGCTGGTGGGTGGCGAGCAAGAACCTGGCCGTGTTCGGCGGCATGTTCATCGGCATCACCCTGGTGATCGGTGTGCTGCTGGCGATTTTCCTCGACCAGAAAATCCGCCGCGAAGGCTTTATCCGCACCATTTACCTGTACCCGATGGCGCTCTCCATGATCGTCACCGGTACCGCCTGGAAATGGCTGCTCAACCCGGGCATGGGCCTGGACAAACTCTTGCGGGACTGGGGCTGGGAAGGCTTCCGTCTCGACTGGCTGATCGACCCGGACCGCGTGGTCTACTGCCTGGTGATCGCTGCTGTGTGGCAAGCCTCGGGCTTTATCATGGCGATGTTCCTCGCCGGCCTGCGCGGCGTTGATCAGTCGATCATTCGTGCTGCGCAGATCGATGGCGCGAGCTTGCCGCGCATCTACTGGAGCGTGGTGCTGCCCAGCCTGCGTCCGGTGTTCTTCAGTGCGGTGATGATCCTGGCGCACATTGCGATCAAGAGCTTCGACCTGGTGGCGGCAATGACCGCAGGCGGCCCGGGCTACTCGTCCGACCTGCCGGCGATGTTCATGTATTCGTTCACCTTCAGTCGCGGCCAGATGGGCATGGGCTCGGCCAGTGCAATCCTGATGCTCGGTGCG
This sequence comes from Pseudomonas sp. AL10, assembly GCF_029960685.1. NCBI lineage: Bacteria > Pseudomonadati > Pseudomonadota > Gammaproteobacteria > Pseudomonadales > Pseudomonadaceae > Pseudomonas > Pseudomonas sp. AL10. Next base: position 26,601 of record NZ_JASBQZ010000012.1, on the reverse strand, counting down.
ATCCTCGCGATCATCGTGCCGTACCTGTATTCCGAGCTGAGGACCAAGCGCAATGACTAGTCTCGCCGCCAAACCTGCCATCAGCCTGAGCCGCATCGCGATCTACGCGGTGCTGATCCTGGCGGTGCTGCTGTACCTGGTGCCGCTGGTGGTGATGTTGCTCACCAGCTTCAAGACCCCGGAAGACATCAGCACCGGTAACCTGCTGAGTTGGCCCACAGTGGTCAGCGGCATCGGCTGGGTCAAGGCCTGGGCCACTGTGGATGGCTACTTCTGGAACTCGATCAAGATCACCGTTCCTGCTGTGCTCATCTCTACCGCCATCGGCGCCTTGAACGGCTACGTGTTGTCGTTCTGGCGTTTCCGCGGTTCGCAGCTGTTCTTTGGCCTGCTGCTGTTCGGCTGCTTCCTGCCGTTCCAGACCGTGCTGCTGCCCGCGTCGTTCACCCTCGGCAAGATGGGCCTGGCCAGCACTACCACCGGCCTGGTGTTTATCCACGTGGTCTACGGCCTGGCGTTCACCACGCTGTTCTTCCGTAACTACTACGTGAGCATCCCGGATGCGCTGATCAAGGCCGCACGCCTGGACGGAGCGGGGTTCTTCACCATCTTCCGCCGGATCATCCTGCCGATGTCGACGCCGATCATCATGGTCTGCCTGATCTGGCAGTTCACCCAGATCTGGAACGACTTCCTGTTCGGCGTGGTGTTCTCCAGCGGCGACTCCCAGCCCATCACGGTGGCGCTGAACAACCTGGTCAACACCAGCACCGGGGCCAAGGAATATAACGTGGATATGGCGGCGGCGATGATCGCCGGGCTGCCGACCCTGCTGGTCTATGTGATCGCAGGCAAGTATTTCGTGCGCGGCCTCACGGCCGGCGCGGTCAAGGGGTAATCATGGCTACGCTTGAACTTCGCAATGTAAACAAGACCTATGGCGCCGGCCTGCCCGACACCTTGAAGAACATCGAACTGTCGATCAAAGAAGGCGAGTTCCTCATCCTGGTCGGCCCGTCGGGCTGTGGTAAGTCCACGCTGATGAACTGCATCGCCGGCCTTGAGACCATCACCGGCGGCGCAATCATGATCGGTGATCAAGACGTGAGCGGCATGAGCCCCAAGGACCGCGACATCGCCATGGTGTTCCAGTCCTACGCGCTGTACCCGACCATGAGCGTGCGCGAGAACATCGAGTTCGGCCTCAAGATCCGCAAGATGCCGCAAGCCGACATCGACGCCGAAGTGGCGCGCGTGGCCAAATTGCTGCAAATCGAGCACTTGCTCAACCGCAAGCCGGGCCAGTTGTCCGGTGGTCAGCAACAGCGCGTGGCCATGGGCCGTGCCCTGGCGCGACGGCCGAAGATTTACCTGTTCGACGAACCGCTGTCCAACCTCGACGCCAAGCTGCGTGTCGAGATGCGTACCGAAATGAAGCTGATGCACCAGCGTCTGAAAACCACCACCGTCTACGTGACCCACGACCAGATCGAAGCGATGACCCTGGGCGATAAAGTGGCGGTGATGAAGGACGGCATCATCCAACAATTCGGCACGCCGAAGGAAATTTACAACGACCCTGCCAACCTGTTTGTGGCAAGCTTTATCGGTTCACCACCGATGAACTTCGTTCCCATGCGCCTAAAACGCCAGAACGGTGATCTGGTGGCGGTGCTCGACAGCGGCCAGGCCCGTTGCGAGTTGCCGTTGGGCATGAGTGACGCCGGGTTGGAAGACCGCGATGTGATTCTGGGCCTGCGCCCGGAGCAGATCGTGCTGGCAGCGGGCGAGGGCAACGGCTCGTCGAGCATTCGCGCCGAAGTGCAGGTGACCGAGCCTACCGGCCCGGACACCCTGGTGTTTGTGCAGCTCAACGACACCAAGGTGTGCTGCCGTTTGGCGCCTGACGTGGCACCGCAAGTGGGCGAGACCCTGACCTTGCAGTTCGACCCGGCCAAGGTATTGCTGTTTGACGCCAAGACCGGCGAGCGGTTGGGCACGGCTGCTTCATTGCCGGCACAGGGGCATGCCGACAATGTGACCCAGTTCAAGGGCCGCTAAAGCATCGTGTAGGAGCGAGCTTGCTCGCGAAGGTCGTTAACGATAACGCGGGCATCTTGGATGAGCGCAGTGACCTTGAGTTTTTCGCGAGCAAGCTCGCTCCTACAGTAATGTGGTTGATGGTTAACTCGTTGTTTTAGTTAAAAAAATGTAACCCGCGTTAGATAAAAACAGTTTAATAACAATAAAGACGAGGATGTAGGGATGAAAAAGCAACACAACAACACCCGGCTGATCTGCCAACTGTCAGCGGCAGCAGCCCTTGTATTGTCCGCCAATGCGATGGCGGCCGATGCATTCAGCGCCGATTCCAAGTGGATGACCGGCGATTGGGGCGGCGAGCGTACCAAGCTGATCGAGCAAGGTATCGACATCAAGGCCGACTACGTGGGCGAGATGGGCTACAACGCCCACGGCGGCTACAACGACGACAAGACCGGTCGTTACTCCGACCAGTTCGGTCTGGGCGTGGCGTTGGACCTGCAAAAACTGTGGGGCTGGGATAACACTCAGGCCAAGATCCAGTTGACCAATCGTAATGGCCAGAACATCTCCAATGACCGCATTGGCGACCCGCGTGCCGGCACCTTGAGTTCCTCGCAAGAAGTGTATGGCCGTGGCCACATGGTGCGCCTGACCCAGTTCTGGATTCAGCACCAGATGTTCGACAACAAGTTGGACGTGAAGCTCGGTTACTTCGGTGAAGGCGAAGACTTCAACACCTTCCCTTGCGACTTCCAGAACCTGTCGTTCTGCGGTTCCCAGGTCGGTAACTACGTCAATACCTGGTACAACTGGCCGGTCGCCCAGGCCGCTATCCGCGTGAAGTACAACATCACGCCTGAGCTGTATGCGCAAATCGGTGCCTACAACCAGAACCCTTCGCAGCTGGAGCACGGCAACGGCTTCAAACTCAGCGGCAGTGGTACCAAGGGCACCGTGATCCCGGTGGAATTGGTATGGTCGCCGAAGGTTAATAACCTGCCGGGCGAATACCGTGTGGGCTTCTATAAAAGTGCGGCCGATGCTCCGGATGTACGTGAAGACGTCAACGGTAACGATGCGGTCCTCAGCGGCGCCGACTTCCGTACCCGTAGCAGCAAGAAAGGCTACTGGTTCGTTGCGCAACAGCAACTCACCACCCATAACGGCGACGCTTCCCGTGGCCTGAACATCGCCGCCAACGCGACCTTCCATGACAAGGAAACCAACCTGGTCGACAACTACCAGTCGTTGATGCTGGTGTACAAAGGCCCATTCGACGCGCGTCCAAAAGATGACGTCGGCATTGGCGTCGCTCGCCTGCATGTCAACAATGATGTGAAGAAGAACTCTGAGCTGCTCAACGACGCCAGGGGCGTGAGCGACTACGACAATCCGCTGTACACGCCGATTCGTGAGACTGAGTACAACGTCGAACTCAACTACGGTTTCCACGTCACCAACTGGCTGACTGTGCGTCCGAACCTGCAGTACGTTGTCCAGCCTGGCGGCGTGGATAAAGTCGACAACGCGCTGGTAGCGGGCCTGAAAATTCAGTCTACGTTCTAACGCTGTTGCGATAAGCTCCTCTCTCTGTGCGCATTTGCGGGTAGCCATGGCTATCCGCTTTTTTTTGCGTGGCACTGTGATATTCGGGACCTGGGCACATGCACGAGCAACCGCTGCAACGCTTTTTCAAATCCCTGCGCGAGCGTCCGGTGTTCGCCTGGGAGCGCTTTCAGATGCGCGATGTGTTGGTGATCGACCATCCGCTGTGCCAGGCGGTGTTCAGTCGCCAGGGCGCGCAACTATTGCACTTTCAGCCCACCGGCCAGAAGCCTTGGCTGTGGTGCGCGGCCAAGTGGCCACAGGTCGGCGCCATTCGTGGCGGCGTGCCGGTGTGCTGGCCTTGGTATGGCCGCCACCCCAGCGAAAATGCCTGGCCTTCCCACGGTTGGGCCCGCTTGATCGACTGGAAACTGCTCGACAGCAGCAACGATGACGACGGCGTGCGCCTGCACTGGCAATTGCAACTGTGCGACTGGCAGGTGGACTTGCACGCGCACCTGGGCGACACCCTGGAACTGCGCCTGAGTACCGAGCACCACGACGAGCTGCCGTGCCAGTTGAGCCATGCATTGCACGCTTACTGGCGTATTGGTCACGTTGATGAGGTAGCGCTGTCTGGGCTCGAAGGAGCGCAAGGTTATGACCAGCTCAATCGCCAGGTTTGTCAGCAGGAAGGCGAATTGCGGGTCGATGGTGGATGCCAGCGGGTGTTCCAGCATGAGGGTGAACTGCAGCTCAAGGACCACGCCTGGCAGCGTGAACTGTGCATCGACACGGGCGACACTGCCGACACGGTGGTGTGGCACCCGGGGAGCCGGCCGCTGTTGGGCGTGAGCTTTAACGAAGCGTCGGGGTTTGTGTGTGTGGAGGCGGCGATGGCGGCGGCGAGCCTGGCGCCGGGGGAGAGGGCCCACTTGAGTTTGCAGGCCAGGGCAGGGGTTTAGCGGTGTGGCTGATGGCGCTATCGCAGGCAAGCCAGCTCCCACCTTTGGAATGCATTCCCCTGTGGGAGCTGGCTTGCCTGCGATAGCGCCGGTACTGCTGGAAGAGCTGCCTGCTAGTTGAATTCATGATCGTTCCCACGCTCCGCGTGGGAATGCAGGCTATGACGCTCCGCGTCACGACGCTAAAGGCAGACGCAGAGCGTCCAGTGAGGCATTCCCACGCGGAGCGTGGGAACGATCAGTTGACACGGATTTAGTTGAATTCATCCCCCACCGGATATCGGCTGTCATTCAAGCTCTCTTTGATTTTCCGCAAATGCGGCTGAAAATCTACGCCACGGCGCAACGTCATGCCGGTCGCCAACACATCCAGCACCGTCAACTGGATAATCCGAGAAGTCATCGGCATGTAGATATCCGTGTCTTCCGGCAACGGGATGTTCAGGCTCACCGTACTGGCTTTGGCCAGCGGCGAGTTCTCGGCGGTCACGCCCAGCACTGACGCACCGTTTTCCCGAGCGATACGCGCCACTTCCACCAGCTCGCGGGTACGGCCGGTGTAGGAGATGATCACGAACAACTCTCCGGTGTGCGCCACCGAGGCGATCATGCGTTGCATCAGCACGTCGGCGTGGGCGGTCACTGCCAGGTTGAAGCGGAAGAACTTGTGCAGCGCATCCATGGCCACGGGAGCCGAAGCGCCGAGGCCAAAGAAGTGGATCTGCCGTGCCTGGATCAACAAGTCCACGGCCTTGCTGATCAGCGCCGGGTCCAGGGCCTGGCACGCGCTGTCCAGAGAGGCAATGGCGCTGCCAAAGATCTTCTGGGTGTAGGCCTCGGGGTTATCATCGGCCTCCACGGCGCGGCTGACATACGCGGCGCCACTGGCCAGGCTTTGCGCCAATTGCAATTTAAGTTCAGGGTAACCGCTGACACCGAACGAGCGGCAGAAACGGTTGACCGTCGGTTCACTGACCGAGGCGGCCTGGGCGAGGGCGGCGATCGAGAAGCGTGTGGCCTGCTGCGGGTTGAGCAGGATCACTTCAGCGACTTTGCGCTCGGCCTTGTTCAATTCTTCGAGGCGGTTCCGGATCTGTTCCAGAAGATTTCGCACGCGGTCCATTCAGTCTTTCCTTCGGGCGACGATGCAAATAAAAAGGCGGTAACCAATCGATGAGTGGCTTTTCGCGGTGGCCTATCCTACTGAGGGTAGCTGAACACCACCACTCGCAATGCGTATTTCCGGAAAATGTTGTGGTTATTACTACATTTTTCCTTGAGTGATGCCTTGAAAAAAGGTATTTGTAGCTTAACTTGATAAAAGAACAAACATCATGCCTTCGATAACCGTGGAACCCTGCACCTTTGCCCTGTTTGGCGCCTTGGGTGATCTGGCGCTGCGCAAGTTATTTCCTGCCCTTTATCAGCTCGATGGCGCCGGGTTGCTGCACGACGACACACGCATCCTGGCCCTGGCCCGTGAAGCTGGCTCCGAGCAGCAACACCTGGCCCATATCGAAAAAGAATTGCGTAAATACGTCGGCAAGGAACTCGACCAAGCCGTGGCCCAGCGTTTCCTCGCGCGCCTTTCGTATGTGCATGTCGACTTCATGAAGGCCGACGACTACGTTGCCCTGGCCGAAAAAGTCGGCAGCGATCAACGCCTGATCGCCTACTTCGCCACCCCGGCGGCGGTGTACGGCGCGATCTGCGAAAACCTGTCCAAGGTCGGCCTGGCGGAAAATACCCGCGTGGTGCTGGAAAAACCCATCGGTTCGGACCTGGAGTCGTCGCGCAAGGTCAACGACGCCGTGGCGCAGTTTTTCCCGGAAAACCGCACCTACCGCATCGACCACTACCTGGGCAAAGAGACGGTGCAGAACCTGATCGCCCTGCGTTTTGCCAACAGCCTGTTCGAAACCCAGTGGAACCAGAATTACATCTCCCACGTGGAAATCACCGTGGCCGAGCAGGTTGGTATCGAAGGCCGTTGGGGTTACTTCGACAAGGCCGGCCAGCTGCGCGACATGATCCAGAACCATCTGTTGCAACTGCTTTGCCTGATTGCCATGGACCCGCCGGCCGACCTGTCCGCCGACAGCATCCGTGACGAGAAGGTCAAGGTGCTCAAGGCCCTGGCGCCGATCAGCCCCGAGGGCCTCACCACTCAAGTGGTGCGCGGCCAGTACATCGCCGGCTACAGCGCCGGTAAAGCCGTGCCGGGTTACCTGGAAGAAGACAATTCCAACACCCAGAGCGACACCGAGACGTTCGTTGCCCTGCGTGCCGATATCCGTAACTGGCGCTGGGCCGGCGTGCCGTTCTACCTGCGTACTGGCAAGCGTATGCCGCAAAAGCTGTCGCAGATTGTCATCCACTTCAAGGAACCGTCCCACTACATCTTCGCCCCCGAGCAGCGCCTGCAGATCAGCAACAAGCTGATCATCCGCCTGCAGCCGGACGAAGGTATTTCCTTGCGTGTGATGACCAAGGAGCAGGGCCTGGACAAAGGCATGCAACTGCGCAGCGGGCCACTGCAATTGAATTTTTCCGACACCTATCGCAGCGCACGCATCCCCGATGCCTACGAGCGGTTGTTGCTGGAAGTGATGCGCGGCAATCAGAACCTGTTTGTTCGCAAAGATGAAATCGAAGCCGCGTGGAAGTGGTGTGACCAGTTGATCGCCGGGTGGAAAAAATCCGGTGATGCGCCCAAGCCGTATGCGGCGGGGTCCTGGGGGCCGATGAGCTCGATTGCACTGATCACGCGGGATGGGAGGTCGTGGTATGGCGATATCTGAATTGAAACTGCCTCAGGGCGTTACTGCCCATGAGTACCGTACGCCTGCGCTGCTGGCCGATGGCCTGGCCAATGACGTGGCCGAGCAACTGCGGGGGGCCATCACTGCCCGTGGCGAGGCGACGTTGGTGGTGTCCGGCGGCCGCAGCCCCGTGGCGTTTTTCCAGAACCTGGCCAAGCAGGACCTGGACTGGTCCAAGGTCACCATCACCCTGGCCGATGAGCGCTGGGTGCCGGTCGAACATGCCGACAGCAATGCTGGCCTGTTGAAGCAACATTTGCTGCAAGGCCCGGCGGCCAAGGCGAAGTTCTTGAGCCTGTACAGCCCTGCCGCCAACCTTGAAGACGCTGCCGAGCAGGCCGATCGCCTGCTGGGTGAGTTGCCAGCCATTGATGTGCTGGTGCTGGGCATGGGCGATGACGGCCACACCGCATCGCTGTTCCCCAACAGCCCCAACCTGAGTGAAGCGCTGAAGGCCGACGGTACCCGCCGTTGCTGGCCGATGCTGGCGCCCACTGTGCCGCACCAGCGCCTGACCATGAGTCGTGCGTTGCTGGCCACGGCCGACTACACCGTGCTGTCGATTTCCGGCAGTTCGAAATTGACGACCTTGAGCGCCGCCCTGGCCAGCGACGATGTTGCTGCCATGCCGATTCGCGCGTTTTTGCAACCTACTTTAGAGATTTACTGGTGCCCATGAGCCAAGGATCAGCCGCTATGAAAAGCCCTCAACCGACCGTGTCCATGGCGGATAAAGTTGCCTTGATCGACAGCCTCTGCGCCAAGGCGCGGATCCTGCCGGTGATCACCATCGCCCGCGAGCAGGACATCCTGCCGTTGGCCGACGCCCTGGCAGCCGGCGGTTTGACCGCGTTGGAAGTGACCCTGCGTTCCGAGTTCGGCCTTAAAGCCATTCAGGTCTTGCGCGAGCAGCGTCCTGAACTGTGCACCGGTGCAGGTACCGTGCTAGACCGTCACATGCTCGAAGCGGCAGAAGTGGCAGGCTCGCAATTTATCGTCACCCCCGGCATCACCCGCGACTTGCTGGAAGCCTCGGTGCACAGCCCGATCCCGCTGCTGCCGGGCATCAGCAACGCCTCCGGCATCATGGAAGGCTACGGCCTGGGTTATCGCCGCTTCAAGCTGTTCCCGGCTGAAGTCAGCGGTGGTGTTGCTGCCATCAAGGCGCTCGGCGGCCCGTTCGGGGAAGTGAAATTCTGCCCGACTGGCGGCGTTGGGCCGGCCAATATCAAGAGCTACATGGCGTTGAAAAACGTGATGTGCGTGGGCGGCAGCTGGATGCTGGATCCGGAGTGGGTCAAGAATGGCGACTGGGCGCGTATCCAGGAAGTCACTGCCCAGGCGCTGGCGCTGCTGGACTGAACTGATTTATCGAATCGTTGTTGCTGTGCTTAACGGCATTTTTGCGGCGCACTTGGTCGGTGTGCCGCTTTTTTTTGCCTGTAAAAAACCTCAAACACATCGCCGTTCTGAAGGTGGGAGCTGGCTTGCCTGCGATAGCTATTTATCAGTTAGCCCATCTTTGGCTGATACACCGTTATCGCAGGCAAGCCAGCTCCCACAGTTTTAAACGGTGTTTAGTTGGGTGATCGCGTGGACCAGCGCGTTGATGTCCGCCGCCGACGTCACCAGCCCCGGCGTCACCCGGATACAGGTGCCAAACGCTGCCCCCGTGCGCGTAGTGGTGAACAGGCCGTGCTCCTTGAGCAGCCTGTCCACCATCGTCTGCTGATCACGCCCGATGAACTTGAAGGCTGTGATCCCGCAATACAGTCTGGGGTCATCCGAGGTCAGCACTTCAATCCCCGGCAACGGTCGCACCTGGTTTACCCACAGGTTGCGCAGGTAATTGACGCGTGCGCCCTTGGCCGCAGCGCCACCCAATTGCCGATGCTCGTCAAACACCAAAGGCAGGGTCATCAGCGCGGGGAAGTTCGGCGTGCTGTAGGACGTACGCGCTCGCACATCCGTGGCCGGGTAGTGGAATTCGCCCATGTCCGGGTCGATATCGGCCAGGCGCTCCGGTGCAATGTACAAAAAGCCCAGGGTCAGCGGCGCGCCGATCCACTTGTGCAGGTTGAAGCCTGCGAACTGAATGCCCAGTTCGGCCAGGTTGAATTCGATCTGGCCCAGTGCATGAGCGCCGTCGAGGATCACGTCGATTGCGCGTTCGCGCGCGGCCTTGGCAATGGCCGCAACCGGCATGACCAGGCCGGTACGGTGGGTCACATGGGTCAGGGCCATTAATTTCAGGCGCGGGTACTGCGCGAAGGCGTCGTGGTAAGTTTGCACCAGGCTGTCGAAACTGGCCGGGTGGGTGTGGGCCACCTCTATCACTTCCACGCCGCGAGTCGCTGCCAGCCAGCGCATGGCGCCTTTGACCGTGTCGTACTCCAGGTCGCTGATCAGCACCTGGTCGCCCGGTTGCAGGCGGTTGTAGTTGCGGATCAGCGACTGCAAGGCTTCGGTGGCGTTGCGGGTAAACGCGACCGACTCGGGGTCGACGTCAATCAACCCGGCCAACTGGCGGCGTATCTCGATGTTTTCGCCCTGCTCAAAGCGCTGGCGCACGTGCACCGCGTTGCTGCGGTTGATAAAGCTGATGTGCTCAAGGTACTGGGCCTGCACCGCCCGGCTCATGCGCCCGAAGTAGCCGTTTTCCAGGTTGATCGGGCCGGGCTCGCACTCATAGCGCTGGGCAATGGCGTGCCAGTGCGGTTCGTTATCAGCATTCCTTGGCATGGCGAATCTCTTTAGTGGCGGGGGGCAGGTTTACCGTGTTTGGCGCGCAGCGGTTCGAGCAATTCGGATAGGCCGTTGTGGTCGATTTCCTGCATCAAGGCCAGCAAACCGCCCAGTTCGCCGTGGGGGAAACCTTCGCGGGCGAACCAATTCAGGTAGGGCCCAGGCAGGTCGGCAATGATCCGGCCCTTGTATTTGCCGAAGGGCATTTGGCGGGTGATGAGCAGTTCGAGTTTTTCGGGATTCATGAGCGTCGCAGGGTTGAGGCCAGGCTTTCGAAAATACAGGCATTCTGCATGAAGGCCAAATGACAGATCATGCAAATAACCAAGATACAGATGGTTCAATAATTCGTAACATGTTGAAATTAAACATAAAAATTATTTTTCAAAACCTGGCACGGGCGCTGCAATAACCAAGGCAACCTTCTAACCCGTACAAGGAATTGAAAAATGACTGATATCAACAAAGAATCGATCTCCGTACTGAACGACCTGATCGAGACCAGCATCGACGGCCAAAAGGGTTTCAAGGAATGCGCTGAAGACATCAAGCATCCAGAACTCAAGGCACTGTTTGCCAAGCGTGCCGTTGATTGCGGTACCGCTGCCGAAGAACTGAAAACGGCTGTGCGTGCCTTGGGTGGCGATCCTGAAGATTCCGGCAGCATGGCCGGCGCCCTGCACCGTGGTTGGGTCGACGTGAAGTCGATGGTCACCGGCAAGGACGAAGAGGCCGTATTGAACGAAGCCGAGCGCGGTGAAGACCACGCATTGAAGGCTTACAAGGAAGCCATCGAGAAGATCAACAAGCACAACCTGGTGGGCATTCGTGACTTGGTTGAGCGTCAGTACCACGGGGTACAGCGCAACCACGACCAGGTAAAAGCCCTGCGTAACCAGGCTCGCGCTCAGTCGTAAGCCCCACGCTGGGCTTAGTGTGGGAGCGGGCTTGCCCGCGAAAGCGGTGGATCAGTCACGGTTGTATTGACTGACACACTGCATTCGCGGGCAAGCCCGCTCCCACATGTGTTTTATGCACAGGCTGGAATCTAGGTCAGCCGATGCTGATGGGTGGCAATTCGGTCAGGGTCACGACTTGCTGCTTACGTGGCGCCAGAATCTCCGCCTCGCCATCCACCACCAACTCATCACGCTGGTTGAACACCCGAGTGGCAATGCGCACGCGAAACTTCGGTAGTTTCTCGAGGATTTCCAAACGCACGGTCAGGGTGTCGCCAATCTTCACCGGCTTCTGGAAGGTCATCTGCTGGCCGATATAAATCGTGCCCGGCCCAGGCAGCTCGCAGGCCACCGCCGCGCTGATCAGCGCACCGCTGAACATGCCGTGGGCAATCCGCTCCTTGAACATGGTCGCCTTGGCGTATTCAGCGTCCAGGTGCACCGGGTTGTGGTCACCCGACATGGCGGCGAACAGCTGGATATCGCGCTCTTCGACGGTTTTGCTGAAGCTGGCAGTCTGGCCCACTTCAAGCGCTTCGTACGGGGTGTTGGTTACCTGGGTCATCTCAAGGTGCATCCTGTGGCTTAACGGTAATTAATCGGCTGATTTTAAAGCAAAAATTATTCGCAGCGGGTGGGCCTGCGCAACGCCAGCGCCTGGTCGAGCCAGGCCAGCAGGTCGGCGGTGACTTCATCCCGGTTGGTTTCGTTGAACACTTCATGACGCGCCTGCGGGTAGAGCGTCAATTGCACGTCCTGGCAACCGGCCTCACGCAGGGCATGGGCCAGATCCTTGAGACGCTTGCCTTCACTCACCGGATCACAATCGCCGCCCATCACCAGGATCGGCAGGCCGGGGTCGATCTGCGCCAGGTTGGAGACTTTGCTGATCTGCTGCAAGCCGCCCAACAGGTCGATCCACAATTGATTGGTGCAACGAAAGCCACAGAGTGGGTCGTTGATGTAGTTGTCCACTTCAACCGGGTCGCGGCTGAGCCAGTCGAACTGGGTGCGATTGGGTTTGAAGGCTTTGTTGAATGAGCCGAACGACAGGAAGTCGATCAACGCACTGCGTCCTCGCAGGCCTTGGCGTGCTCGCTCGATGCGCGCAATGATTTGCGCTGCACGGTAGAGGGCCACCGGCTGGAAATTCGAACCGCTGAGAATTGCCCCATGCAGGCTGGCACTGTGATGCAGCAAGTACGCCTGGGAGATGTAGCTGCCCATGCTGTGGCCCAGCAGGATGATCGGCAGCCCTGAATGCTGTTGGCCGATATGCTGATTGAGGCTGGCCAGATCGCCCACCACTTTGTTCCAGCCGTCCGTTTCAGCATACAACCCAACGGTGCCGGCCTCGGCGGTACGGCCATGCCCACGCTGGTCCAGCGCATACACACCCAGGCCTGCTGCACACAATGCCTGCGCCAGGCGTGCATAGCGGCCGCCGTGCTCGGCCATGCCATGGGAAATCATCACCACGGCCTTGGGCGAGCCGTCGGGCATCCATTGGTTGACGTACAGGCGGGTGTGGTCGTTCGCGGTCAGCCAGAAGGTGCTGTGGTTCATGGCGGCTTCCTTTGCTCAGGGTGGTTGCATTGTATAGCTCATCCGGCGTGGGGCGGGGTATCTGCCTACGCCTTAGGTACAAGATTCATACAATCAATGACACAGTTCAGTGTCTTGCCTGTTTGGCCATAGCTGCTAACTTCCCCAAAGCTCCGCTTCTTATTGCTGCGCATTTGCATGGCAGCGGCCGGACACACTCAGGTAAAGAGGACAAGAATAATGCAACCTGATTTCTGGAATGACAAACGCGCGGCGGGAGTCCCCAATGCCATCGACCTCAGCACCTACAAGTCGGTGATCGAGGTCTTCGAGCGTTCCTGCAAGACCTTTGCCGACCGTCCGGCATTCAGCAGCATGGGCATTACGCTTACCTACGCTGAACTTGAGCGCCAGAGTGCGGCGTTTGCCGGTTACCTGCAGCAGCACACCGACCTCAAGCCCGGTGAGCGCATCGCGGTGCAGCTGCCCAACGTGCTGCATTACCCGGTTGCGGTGTTCGGCGCACTGCGCGCCGGGCTGATCGTGGTCAACACCAACCCGCTGTATACCCCGCGCGAGATGCGCCACCAGTTCAAGGATGCCGGTGTGCGGGCGCTGGTCTATCTCAACCTGTTCGGTTCACGTGTGCAGGAGGTGTGCACCGACACGGAGATCGACTACCTGATCGAAGCCAGGATGGGCGATTTCATGCCCGCCGCCAAAGGCTGGCTGGTCAACACCGTGGTCGACAAGGTGAAGAAGATGGTTCCGGCCTACCACCTGCCGCGAGCAGTGTCGTTCAAGCGCGCCCTGCGCATGGGCGCGGGCCTTGGGGTGACGCGCCATCCGGTGACCCTGGACGACGTCGCCGTGCTGCAATACACCGGCGGCACCACTGGGCTGGCCAAGGGCGCGATGCTCACCCACGGCAACCTGGTGGCGAATATGCAGCAGGTGCGGGCCTGCATGTCGCAACTGGGCGACGACGGCCATCCGCTGATCAAGGAAGGGCAGGAGGTAATGATTGCACCGCTGCCGCTGTACCACATCTATGCCTTCACGGCCAATTGCATGTGCATGATGGTCTCCGGCAACCACAACGTGCTGATCACCAACCCACGGGACATCGGCGGGTTTATCAAGGAGCTCAAGCAGTGGCAGTTCTCCGGCCTGTTGGGGCTGAACACACTGTTTGTGGCGCTGATGGACCACCCGGATTTCAAGACCCTGGATTTCTCCCACCTGAAGATTACCAACTCCGGCGGCACCGCCTTGGTCAAGGCCACGGCGGAACGCTGGAAGGCGCTGACCGGCTGCGCCATCGGCGAAGGCTACGGCCTCACCGAAACCTCGCCGGTAGCCAGTACCAACCCCTACGGCGGGCTATCGCGCCTGGGTACCGTGGGCATCCCAGTGCCGGGGACGGCGATGAAAGTCGTGGATGACCTGGGGCAAGAACTGCCGTTGGGCGAGCGCGGCGAGCTGTGCATCCAGGGCCCACAAGTAATGAAGGGCTACTGGCAGCAACCGGCCGCCACCGCCGAAACCCTGGACGCCGATGGCTGGTTGAAGACCGGCGACATTGCGGTGATCGACACCGATGGCTACATCAGCATTGTGGATCGCAAGAAGGATTTGATCATCGTCTCGGGTTTCAACGTGTACCCCAACGAAATCGAAGACGTGATCATGGCCCACCCGGCCGTGGCCAACTGCGCCGTGATCGGCGTGCCGGACGAGCGCACAGGGGAGGCGGTGAAGCTATTCGTGGTGGCACGGGCCCAGGGGGTGAGCCTTGAGGAGCTGAAGGCGTACTGCAAGGCCAACTTCACCGGGTACAAGGTGCCCAAGCATATTGTGTTGAGGGAGTCGTTGCCGATGACGCCGGTGGGGAAAATTCTGCGCCGGGAGCTGCGCGACATCGCTTGAATTGAAACCGGGTACAAAAAATGTGGGAGCTGGTCTGCCTGCGATAGCAGTGTTTCAGTCACCTGTTGAATTGACTGGTCCACCGCTGTCGCAGGCAAGCCAGCTCCCACTCTGTATTTTTCGCCCTTGAAAGCCTGTTCTAGAGCCATTTCTGGAGTTATAGAATTTTTGCTCTAAAAGTGACCATTGGATATTCTTGAGTCATGTTTATGACTGTAGGGCCCTCTTTTGGCTCTAGGCGGCCCTTGGCAAAGCTGCTACTCTCGGCGCGCTTTGTGACTTCTAGGCCTGCTTGAAAGCGCCAGACTCACCTAAAAACATACACCAATAATAATCGCATCAAATGCGATGATGAATTCGCGTCGCTGAGGAGTGGGCTTCCATGAATGAAGACTTTTGGAAGGATAAGTACCCCGCCGGGATTGCTGCACAGATCAATCCAGACGAGTATCCGAATATTCAGGCGGTACTGAAGCAGTCCTGCCAGCGCTTCGCTAACAAACCGGCTTTCAGCAATCTGGGCAAGACCATCACCTACGGTGAATTGTACGAATTGTCCGGCGCATTTGCCGCGTATCTGCAACAGCATACCGACTTGAAGCCTGGCGATCGAATCGCCGTGCAACTGCCCAACGTTCTGCAATACCCCGTCGCTGTATTCGGTGCGATCCGCGCCGGCCTCATCGTGGTCAACACCAACCCGCTGTACACCGCGCGGGAGATGGAGCACCAATTCAATGATTCGGGGGCCAAGGCCCTGGTTTGCCTGGCCAACATGGCGCACCTGGCTGAAAAAGTCGTGCCCAAGACCGCCGTCAAGCACGTGATCGTCACCGAAGTTGCCGACCTGCTCTCGCCGTTCAAGCGCGTGCTGATCAACAGCGTGATCAAGTACGTGAAGAAAATGGTCCCGGCCTATCACTTGCCTCAGGCCATCAAGTTCAACGACGTGCTCGCCAAGGGCCATGGCCAGCCGGTCGACGATGCCAGCCCGGCCAGCGGCGATGTGGCCGTGCTGCAATACACCGGCGGTACCACCGGCGTGGCCAAGGGCGCGATGCTGACCCACCGCAATCTCGTGGCCAACATGCTGCAATGCAAGGCGCTGATGGGCTCCAACCTCAACGAAGGCTGCGAGATCCTGATCACGCCGCTGCCGCTGTACCACATCTATGCCTTCACCTTTCATTGCATGGCGATGATGCTGATCGGCAACCACAACATCCTGATCAGCAACCCGCGCGACCTGCCGGCGATGGTCAAGGAACTGTCGAAGTGGAAGTTCAGCGGCTTCGTCGGCCTCAACACCCTGTTTGTGGCGCTGTGCAACAACGAAGGTTTCCGCAAGCTGGACTTCTCTGCGCTGAAGGTCACCCTGTCGGGGGGCATGGCGTTGCAACTGGCAGCGGCGGAGCGTTGGAAGGCGGTGACCGGCTGCGCGATCTGCGAAGGCTACGGCATGACCGAAACCAGCCCGGTGGCCACGGTCAACCCGATCCAGCACATCCAGATCGGCACCATTGGCATTCCGGTGCCTTCCACCGCGTGTAAAGTCATCGCTGACGACGGCACCGAGCTTGCACTGGGTGAAACCGGCGAGCTGTGTGTGAAAGGTCCGCAAGTGATGAAGGGCTACTGGCAGCGCCAGGACGCCACCGACGAGATGCTCGACAGCGAAGGCTGGCTGAAAACCGGCGACATCGCGATCATCCAGCCAGACGGCTACATGCGTATCGTCGACCGCAAGAAGGACATGATTCTGGTCTCCGGTTTCAACGTCTACCCCAACGAGCTGGAAGACGTGCTGGCGGGCCTGCCGGGCGTGCTGCAGTGTGCGGCCATCGGCGTACCGGATGAAAAATCCGGTGAGCACATCAAGTTGTTCATCGTGGTCAAGCCAGGGGCTACCCTGACCAAGGACCAGGTGATGGAACACATGCGCGCTAACGTCACCGGCTACAAGGTGCCCAAGGCCGTGGAGTTCCGTGATGCGTTGCCGACTACCAACGTGGGCAAGATCTTGCGGCGTGAATTGCGGGATGAAGAGCTGAAGAAACTCGGTCTTAAAAAGTAACCCATAAAAAACCCCGCTGATGCGGGGTTTTTTATGGGGGCGCTGGCGAAACACTTACCCCCTGTGGGAGCTGGCTTGCCTGCGATAGCGCTACACCGGCTACTGCTGTATCGCCTGACTCACTGCTATCGCGGGCAAGCCCGCTCCCACAGGGTTACCGGGGTTACAGCACGAACTGCGCGAAGCTCACACCCGCACCGGCGGGGCGTACGTCCTTCAAGAACGAATCCTTGTCGGCACTCAGCTCCAGGGTAATCTCCGGCTTGCGCTTGCCCGCATTGCGTACCACCAGCCCTTCGAGTTTTTCACGCAGGAACACGGTCGGCACCTTCAGGTGCAGCAACTGGTCGGTGTCGGCGTTGTGCATCAACAGGTGGATCCACTCGTACTGGCCCACGGCAATGCGCCCCACCGGCAGGTCGAACCACCAGATGTTGCGTTTGCGGTCCAGGTCGGTGAAGTGGCAGTTGTTGACGCCGAGTACGGCACCGCCCAGTTCCTGGTTTCTGCGGGCAATGGCCTGTGCTTTATTGAGTTTCATAACCTTCCTACGGGATCTGTTATTCAGCGTTGCAGCCTGAATGTGCCGGGCATTCTCGTGGGTTGGCTGCAAAACATAAAGCCAAACCTGCCGCTTTCGATGAAATGCTTGCGCAAAAATAATTGAAACTCTGCCGTTGCGCTTCAGGTCAACCGCTACGTAGTGACCAAAAACCATTTGATTGTTATCAGGAGTAATACCATGAGCAGCACTTCCGATAAGGTAAAGGGCTTGGCGAACGAAGCTGTGGGTAACATCAAGCAAGGCGTCGGTAAAGTCACAGACAACGACAAACTGCGTGCTGAAGGCGTGATCCAAGAGAAAAAAGGCGAAGCGCAGCAAGCAGTGGGCAAGACCAAGGACGCAGTGAAAAAAGCCACTGAGTAACACGTCCTGGCGGGCAGCCCCCAGCAGCCCGACGGCCATCCACGGATGGCCGTTTTTGTATCTGAAGGTGCAACTAAACTTTCGAAATTGTTTCAAAGTCGCCAAATGGGCTACTTTGATGTAGAAAACGGCCCCTGAGTCGCCCACGAACTCAACCTCTTTGCGGCGAAAGGAGACGCTATGCTTTTTCCGGTACTCGATGGTCTCAAGCTGCACAAGGTGCTGGTACGCACCGTCAAGGAATTCGTCGATGACGAGATGCCTACCTACGCCTCGGCACTGGCCTACCAGATGCTGTTCTCTTTGTTTCCGTTCCTGCTGTTTCTCATTGCCCTGATCGGTTTCCTGCACCTGCCTGACTTCTTCACCTGGCTGCGCCTGCAATCGGAGTTGGTGTTGCCTCCCCAGGCGCTGGAACAGGTCAACCCGGTGATCGATCAGTTGCAGCAGTCCAAGGGCGGCTTGCTCTCGGTGGGTATCGTCATCGCACTGTGGACGGCCTCTGCGGGCGTGCGCCTGATGATGAGCGCCATGAACGCCGCCTACGACGTGGTGGAAGGGCGGCCGATCTGGAAGCGTTTCCCGCTGTCGATTTTCTACACCGTGGGCATCGCTGGCATGCTGCTGGCCGCCGCCGCGCTGATGGTGCTGGGCCCACAGGTCATGGAGTGGCTGGCCGGGCAGATCGGCATGCAGGAATTCGTGGTCACGCTGTGGACCATCCTGCGCTGGCCGCTGATTGTGATCTTGCTGATGTTCGCCGTGGCCCTCATGTATTACGTGATGCCGGACGTTGAGCAGGAGTTTCGCTTTATCACCCCCGGCTCCGTCTTGGCCGTGGTGGTATGGATCGTCGCCTCCCTGGGCTTTGGCTACTACGTCAAGACCTTCGCGGACTACAACGCCATGTATGGCAGCATCGGCGCGATCATTGTCTTGCTCCTGTATTTCTACATCTCTGCCGCCGTATTGCTGCTGGGCGCGGAGATGAACGCGGTCATCGAGCATATGTCTGCCGAGGGCAAGGACCCCGGTGAGAAAGAAATAGGCGAGCCGGGCCACACCGATGAAAAACAACACGTCTCTGGCCTCGGCCGGGACCACTCCAAGCCCATGACCGAGCCTGAACAATGATCCGTGAAATCCTGAAAATGGGCGACGAGCGCCTGCTGCGTATCGCCCCGCCGGTACCGCCGGAAATGTTCGACAGCCCGGAGCTGTGGCAACTGATCGACGATATGTTCCAGACCATGGAGCACGTGGGCGGCGTTGGCCTGGCCGCGCCGCAGATTGGGGTGGACCTGCAACTGGTGATCTTCGGTTTCGAAGCCAGCGAACGCTACCCGGACGCGCCGCCGGTGCCGCAGACCATCCTGATCAACCCGCTGATCACACCGCTCAGCCCGGTACTGGAAGAGGGCTATGAAGGTTGCCTGTCGGTGCCAGGCCTGCGCGGCGCCGTGAACCGTTACCAGCAGATTCGCTACGAAGGGTTCGACCCCAAAGGCGAGCCGATCGTACGCTTTGCCGACGGTTTCCATGCGCGGGTGGTGCAGCATGAGTGCGACCATTTGATCGGCCGGCTGTACCCGTCGCGGATTACCGATTTCAGCAAATTCGGGTTTATTGAAGTGATGTTCCCGGAGCTGGACCCAACGGCTGACGAATAGCCCTTCTGACACACCCACAGTTCAACTGTGGGAGCTGGCTTGCCTGCGATAGCGGTGTATCTGTCACAGATAGATTGGCTGGCCCACCGCCATCGCAGGCAAGCCAGCTCCCACATGGGTTCAGTGTTTATCCTGGGCATTGAGCCCCATCGCAATCATCGGCTTATTGCGCTTGTAACGCACCAGCCGTTCACTCAGCGATTGCGGCAAAACCGTGTCCTGGCTGAACCCCATCCTCTGATACAACCGTTCCAGGTCCGGATGGCACAGCAACCAAACCGTCCCCTCAATACCCGCCACGGCCTCGCCGATCAATCGAGCCGCCAGCCCCTGGCCACGATGAGTCGGCGCCACAAACACCCCCGTCAGCCACTGCCCGCCCACCACCGGGCTCAAGCACAAGCCGGCCACGATCTCGCCATCTCGCACTACCCACAAACGGCCGCCCTTGAGCGCCTTCATCGATGAATTGTGGCTGCGGTAAAACTTGTTCAGCAGTGGCCACAGAGGCTCGGCCAGCGGTTCGATGTGCAATGGGGGCATGGGGTTCAGACAAGCGTTATCCAGGGCAGGGGATTATAAGCGCCTTCTGCCGGGCAATAGGTGGTATACCCAGTGCTACATCCCCTGTTAGTGGAGCATGCATCATGGCCAAAGGTATGGATTCAAAGAAAGCCGCGAAGAAAAAACCGGCAAAGACCGTGGATGAAAAACGCGCGGACAAGAAGACCAAAAAATCCGAAGCAGGCCTGTTCGGTCACTGAGTTACACGCTTAGAACCAAACGATCTGCAAGATTTTCCCGCCTCATTGCACAGAGCAGGAAACACCTGCTCTGAGCTGCCGATGACCAATTACCTTGATCCGACCCACCGCCGGGAAATCGAAGCCCTGGCGACGACCTTTGTGGCAAGAACCGAGTGGCCGACCTGGCTGCTGTTGATCAGCGTATATGCCGGCTGGTTCGCGGTGATCCTTGGCAGCTGGTGGCTGGGCCTGTGGCTGAGCATGTTGCTGCTGATTCCGCTGGTGACCCTGTGGCTATCGGTGCAGCACGAATTGCTCCACGGCCACCCGACTCGTTCGTTATGGCTGAATAAACTCCTCGGCTATGCCCCGTTCGCGGTGTGGTATCCCTACACGCTGTACCGCGACAGCCACCTGTTGCACCATAACGACCACGACCTGACCCTACCGGGCATCGACCCGGAAAGCCGCTACCTCAATCAGCAGCAATGGAACAACAGCTCGCTGTTCGAACGTGGCCTGCATTGGCTGACCAAGACCGTGCTTGGCCGCTTCCTGCTGGCAGCGCCGTTGGCGATTGGCCGGTTGGCACGTCACGAATTTCAACGTCTGCCTCAGGTATGGCCGATGTGGCTGGCCCACGGCGCCGTCACTGTGCTGATGCTGATTTTCATCGCCTACTACAGCGCGCTTGCGGTGTGGCATTACCTGCTGCTGGTCAGCGTGCCAGCCTTGTCCCTGGCCTCGATCCGTTCCTACTATGAGCACCGCCCCCATCTCCGGCCGGAACAGCGCACAGTGCTTAACGAAGCGTCTTGGCCTTGGGCCTGGCTGTTTCTCAACAACAATCTGCATCTGGTACACCACGATCTGCCAAAGTTGCCGTGGTACCTGCTGCCCAGGGTGTACCGTGCCCGGCGCGAGCAGTGGCTGGCGCGCAGCGGCGGTTTCCTGGTGCAGGGTTACGGCCAGTTGATCAGCCGCCACGGCCTCAAGGCCATCGACAGCCCCCGGCACCCGTTTGCCTGAGAGGCGACCATGAGTGAGCATTACGCCGACCTGCGCATGTACGTTGCGCCCCAGCCCATCCAGCAGGCCAATCAACGCTGGCTGGCGCGCATCCTTGAGCGCTTGAAGCTGCATCGTCTTGACGCCGACCACCTCGACTTGCCCGGCCTGTGGCTTTCGCCGCAATTGCTCGTCAGCCAAACCTGCGGCTACCCGCTGATGACCCAATTGCGCGGCCAGGTACGCATCATTGGGCGCCCCCGTTACGAGTTGGTCCACAGCAGCCACGGCGAACATTGCAGCCTGCTGTTGACCCGCGCTGACAACCCGCGTACCCGCTTGGCGCAGTTCTACCGCAGTCGTGGCGTGATCAACGACCACAACTCCAACAGCGGCATGAATCTGCTGCGTCACTGCGTGGCGCCGTTGCAGCGCGACGGGCGGTTCTTCGCCAGCGTCGGCATCAGCGGCGCCCACCGCGAGAGCTTGCGCTGGCTGCGTGAAGACCGCGCCGACCTCGCTGCCATCGACAGCGTCACCTACGACTACCTCGCCCGATTCGCCCCCGAAGAGGTGGCGGGCCTGCGCGTCATCACCCGCAGCGCGCCGAGCCCGACTTTGCCCTACATAGGCGCGCTGGGCTTGAGCGACGTGCAGGTGGCGCAGATTCGTGAGGCGATGAACCTGGCGTTGCAGGACCTGCCGCAGGTGACGCAAACCTTGGGTGTGCAAACCGTGCTCCCTGCCAGCGAAGACGACTATCAGGTGGTGTTGGATTACCAACGGCAGGCCGCCAGCGTCGGCTACCCGAAACTTCAATAGAGTTATATAAAAATGCATTTTAAATATTATTAAAGCATAAGCAGCCTTGCTAGGATCGCTCCACCGGAACACCGGACATACCGCGCAACCTACTCAGAAGGAGCCACTATGTCCGGCGCCGATAGTGCTCACAGCGATTACGTGGGCTCACTGTTTCGCATTCATTACCCTTGGCTGTGCAGCCGCTTGCACCGCTACCTCAACTCCCGTGCCCACGCCGAAGACATCGCCGTCGACGCCTTTGTCCAGCTCCTGAGTGCACCTCAGCTAACGCCGATACGACAGCCCCGCGCATTGCTTACCACCATTGCCCAGCGCCTCGTATACCAGGTGTGGCGCCGGCGTGACCTGGAGCGTGCCTACCTCGCTGCGCTGGATGACGATGCCGCCTGCGCCGAGGATCGGGCCCAGGTACTCGAAGCCCTGCAAGCCATCGATCTATTACTCGAGCGCTTGCCGGCCAAGATCAAGACGACGTTCCTGTTGTCCCGCGTCAACGGCCTGACGTACCCCCAGATCGCCGCCGAACTGGGGATTTCCCAGCGCTCGGTCAGTGACTATATGGCCCGCGCTGTTACCGGCCTTGAATCCCACACCGATCAAATGTGGGAGCTGGCTTGCCTGCGATAGCGGTGAGCCAGCCAACACCTCTGACCCTGACACGCCGCCATCGCAGGCACGCCAGCTTCCACGCTTACTGTGCTCACTTTGAATCTGATCGAACCACCAAGAGGCAACTTATGAAAGCAATCAAACACCTGCTGGGCAGTTCGCTGCTGGCATTGGCGGTATTGGCGCAGCCCACCTCAGCGGCCGAACCTTCCACGCTGCGCATCGGCTACCAGAAAAGCTCGGTCAGCATGGTGCTCGCCCGTGAGCACAAACTCTTCGAAGCGGCGCTGCCCGGTACACAGGTGCAGTGGACCGAATTCCTCGGTGGCCCGCCGCTGATCGAAGCGCTTAACGCCGGCAGCCTGGACATCGGCAATATTGGCGATATCCCGCCGATCTTCGCCCAGGCGGCCGGGATAGACTTGCAATACTTCGCCGTCGAGCCTAATGAGGGCAAGGCCGAAGCGGTGCTGGTGCCCAAGGCCAGTACGGTGCAGACCGTGGCTGAACTCAAGGGCAAGCGCGTGGCGTTGCTCAAGGGCTCCAGTGCGCACAACCTGTTTCTCAAGAGCCTGCTGCGCGCCGGGTTGCAGTGGAAGGATGTGAACGTGGTGTACCTGTCGCCTTCCGACGGCCGTGCCGCGTTTGAACAAGGCAAGGTGGACGCCTGGGTGGTGTGGGACCCGTACTACTCGGCCGCTGTGATCGACGGCTCGGCGCGCGTGCTGGGGGATGGGCAAGGGCTGAACCCTGCGGGCAGTTTCTTCGTGGTCAACCACCCGTTTGCCAAGCAGCACCCCGAGGCCATCGCCACGATTATCCAGACGCTTGGTAAAGCACAGCGCCTGTCGCTGGATCAGCCCGACGCGAGCATCGCGCTGATGGCCGGCACCCTAGGGCTGCCATCGGCGGTGGTCAAAAGCTACTTCGAACATCGCTCGCCTGAACCGATCCGCCCCTTGGCGGCCATCGACATCGCCAACCAGCAACGCACCGCCGACCTGTTTTTTGCCAACGGCCTGATCCCGAAAAAGGTCGATGTGCAGCAGGTGGTCTTCAAGCCCATTGAGTCAGACCGCTAAACCGAACAATGTGGGAGCTGGCTTGCCTGCGATGCAGACACCTCGGTGTATCAGTTGGGCTGAGGTGATGCTATCGCAGGCAAGCCAGCTCCCACCTGTTTAGATAGCGGCCAGGGTTTCCTTCAGTGTCTGGGTTGGCGAAGCCGTGGCCTTCGCCGCTACCTGCTGCTGTTGTTGCTCCTTCAAGCGCTCGGCCACTTGTTTGGCGATGGCGTCTTGTTTTTCCTGGGGCAGCGCCTGCACTTGCTCTTCGGTCAGCCCTTGTTCCTTGAGCAACTGTTCACGAATACGTTCGGCCGGGGATTTGCTCATGTATTCGGTGAACTCGGTACGTGCCCCGTTAGTCGTGGCCTGTAACTGCACGCGGGTCTTGGCGAAGGCTTCGTCGATGCGATCGCTGGCCTTGTCCAATTCCCTCTGCGCGGCCGGCACTGTGACGCTGTGTTGCGCAGCCTGCAAAGCGCCGCTGTACAGCGCACTGGCGGCGGCGTTGGCGGGGTCCATGTCGGGTCGCGTGATCTGTTGCACGTTCGACGCCGCTTGAGTGTTGTTAACCAGCATGATCGGTCACCTATGAAAACAGACGGTGCGACAGCTGGAGCAAATACTGTGCCGGGTGCCAGACCCCAGTGTTTACTGGGGCGGAAGTCGTCGGCGTGGCAAGCCTTCTCCTTGTGCGGCCAACCGTTGTCGTCAGTGAGCGATGTTCTCCAGCGCCAGGTTGCGCGTGCGTGGCCCGAACCAACTGATGGTAATCATCACGATCAACATGCTGCTGGCGATAAACGCCAACACACCCGGCGTGCCCAGGTGTTCGAGGATAAAACCGATCAACAAACTGCTGAACACCGTGGATAAACGGCTGAACGAATAACAGAACCCCACCGCCCGTGCACGGATATTGGTGGGGAACAATTCGCTCTGGTAGGAGTGATAACTGAAGCTCAGCCAGGCGTTGCAGAAGGTGATCATCACCCCGCAGAAAATCAGCCCTAACGCGGTGGTTTGCAGGGCAAACAGGCTGCCGAAGATCACCGCCCCCATGGCCGAGCCGACAATCTGCCATTTGTTCTCAAAGCGGTTGGCCACTTTGACGAACAACAGCGGGCCCAGCGGGTAGGCGAGGGTGATGATGAAGGCGTAGAGCAGGCTGTGGGTCACGCTGACCCCCTGGCCCGAGAGCAAGGCCGGCAGCCAGTTGCCAAAGCCGAAGAAGCCGATGGCCTGGAATACATGAAACACGATCAGCATCAAGGCGCGGCGGCGGTAGGGCGGCTGCCAGATATCGGCGAAACGGCCACTGCCTTGCACGCTGATCGTTTCGGGCTCCGGCATGTCCAGCGGCTTGCCGTGATCCTTTTGGCAGCGTGCCTCCAGGTTGTTCAGGATCGTGTCGGCTTCTTCGAAGCGTCCCTTTTGTGCAAGCCAGCGCGGTGACTCCGGCAGGCGCTTGCGCAGTTGCCAGATAAACAATGCAAACACTGCACTGCTCAACACCACCCAGCGCCACCCGGCGATACCGAACGGCGCCTGTGGCACCAGCCACCACGACATCAACGCCACGGCCGGTACGGACAGAAACTGGATAAAAAACGCAAAGGCAAACGCCGAACTGCGCATGCGCTTGGGCACCAGTTCCGAAAGGTAGGCGTCGATGGTCACCAGTTCGATGCCAAGGCCAATGCCCACCAGAAAGCGCATGCAGATGATGCCCACGGCCGAGGTCTGGATGCCCATCAGCACCGTGGCCACCGTGTACCAGACCAGTGCAAAGGTGAAAATCGCCCGGCGCCCGAAGCGGTCGGCGATGGGGCTGAGCAGGCTGGCGCCGAGGAACAGGCCCAGGAACGTGGCCGAGGCGAAAGCGGCTTGGTCCGAGAAGCCGAAAACACCTTCGCTGCCGGTATGAAAAATCCCGTCGCTGATCAGGCCAGGGCTGATATAGGCGGTTTGGAACAGGTCATACAGCTCGAAAAAACCGCCGATGGAGAGTAACGCCACCAGGCGCCAAATAGTGGCGACGGCGGGCAGGCGGTCGATGCGGGCGCTGATGTGGGCGGCGCGGGTGGGGTCTGAGACGCAGGCGGCGAGTGTGGGCATGAATAACCTTGAGTTAGGCGAGTTGGAAGCTTCGAGCTTTAAGCCAAAGCGCTATTGGGCTTGGAGCTTAAAGCGCGCAACTGCTTCTCTAATTGTGGCCGTCGAGCGCGAACGTCTTGAAGCCAGCGTGCTGGCTGAGGCGTTGGTAATACGCCGCGATGGCGGGGTAGGGTGGCCGCTCCATGGGTGTCATCTGCCACCGATGTACCGAAAGGCCGATCAAGATGTCAGCGAGGGTGAACTCTTGGCCGGCGACGTAGGCGCCGGTCTTGCTCAACTGTTGTTCCAGCAAGGCCATCTTGTCGTTCCAGGCCTGCACACCCGCCTGGATGCGTTGCGGGTCCTGATAGTCCGGGTTTTGACGCACCAGTGCGTGGAACGCATAGCCCCACGAAGGGTTGAGTTCGGTGGCTTGCCAGTCCATCCACTGTTCGACCCGTGCACGCAAGGCAGGCTCAACGGGTAGCAAGTCATGGCGCTGATAGAGGCCGACAAGGTAGCGACAGATGGTATTGGACTCCCATAGCACGCCATGGTCGTCGATCAGTACAGGCACCTGCGCGTTGGGGTTCAAGGCGAGGAAATCGGGGGATTGGGTAGGCTTGAAACCGATGCCCCAGTCTTCGCGCACATAGTCGATGCCCAGTTCCTGGCAGGTCCACAGTACTTTGCGCACGTTGATGGAGGAGGTACGGCCCAGGATTTTCAGTGAATGGCCCATGGTGCTTCCCTGGCATTTGGAGAATGACCAATCTAACAGGAGCCGGGCACGGCCGCGAGGGTGTGAAGCGGGCACTGTCGAAAATGTGGGAGCTGGCTTGCCTGGGATAGCGTTGTGTCAGTCAATGAAGATGTTGCCTGATACACCGCTATCTACACAACTTTGGTGCGACGCTGGACCTGTGGCGAGGGCGCTTGCTCCCGTGACGACCGGATAGCCGACGCTGTTCTAACTGACGCACCGCGATCCAAATGTGGGAGCTGGCTTGCCTGCGAAGACGGC